>CAYNPB010000112.1:0-9033 GCA_964399005.1 uncultured Sangeribacter sp. | reverse complement strand
ATTTGCTTCCCTTCACTATAACTTTCGGCTATTCTTAGGCATGATTCCAATAATGGTTTGATATATGAAGCACGCAGTTTTGGTTCCGGCAAGATGCTGAATTCCCTGAAATTCTTAACAAATTGCATCAATGAGCTGCTACTGGAGGCTATGGTGCGCAAGGCTTCTGTCACTTCCTGATCGGAAGTTTTACCGCTCATATTGTCTGCGATAGACTGTATCGGAGTGAGGGAATTCATTATCTCGTGGGTGAGGACGCGAGTGAGTTTTTCCCATGATTCCACTTCCACTGCCTGCATTCTGCGGCTCAAGTCGGAGAGCGTCAGCAATGTGAAGCTTTTATCGCTGACAGTCACATTGCTTTTCTTGATGGAAAGATCCTTATACGTCTGCGGTTGAATCTGGCAAATATGTGTGAGAGCCGGGCGATCAAGCAGACGGATAGCAGCCTCATTGTGCATACGGATATTGCCATTTGCATCAGCCAATATCAAACCGATATCGGTAAGATTGATGACATTGACAAGAAATGCTTCATTCTGCTGAGATTTCATGGTCAAGAGCTCCAGATGCTCTACGATGCGGTTAAGTAGAAGGTTGATTTGCCGCTCGTCATTGCTTACTTTGTCGGTAGGAAATTTATAAGAGAAATCTTTGCTGAGAGTAGCCTGCATTATATAGAGCATACGTTTGCGGATTCGAGAAATATTCCTGAAAATCATGCATCCGCAGCATATGGCACAAATAAGGAGCAAAATACTCCAAGATTTTGAAATAGAGAAGCTGAATCCGGCACCGAAAGCCAGGGCTAAAGCCAAGACAATCCATGCCATGGGAGGAATATTCCATTTTTTACTCTCCTCAGATGCCATATTTCCTCAATTTGTTATATAGAGTCTGTCGGGTGATGCCAAGTTGGCGAGCCACTTCCGACATATTTCCTGCATGCTGCTTGATGGCTGCTGAGATGGCAGAGCGTTCCATAGATTCAAGAGTGGTCGATTCTCCCATGGAAGCAATTTGAGTGTCGTGAAGGTCGAAATCATGGACGTTGAGGGTGTTGCCATCGCAGAGGATCAAAGCTTTCTCCACGGTGTGCTCCAATTGGCGGATATTCCCCGGCCAGGACTGAGCGCAAAGCCTTCTCATTGCTTCTTCAGATACTTTAGCCTCCGGTTTTGAATAAACTCCGGCATACTTCTTCACAAACATATTGACAAGAGCGGGGATGTCTTCAGTTCTGTTGCGCAGGGCAGGGAGTTCGATAGTCACAGTATTTATTCGATAGAATAGATCCTGCCGAAATTCTCCCGCTTCCACCATGTTGGGGAGGTTGCGGTTTGTGGCGCAAATAAGTCGGATGTCGATGTCGCGAGGTGTGTTGGTGCCGACACGCACTATCTTCCTTTGCTGAAGAGAAGTGAGGAGTTTTGCTTGAAGATGATAGGGAAGATTGCCTATTTCGTCAAGAAATAAAGTGCCTCCGTGAGCGGTCTCAAATTTTCCGGTTCTTTCGGACTTTGCATCTGTAAAAGCACCCTTAGCGTGGCCATACAGTTCACTTTCAAATAGTGTTTCTATGACAGCACCCATATCCACTATCTCAATCGGACCGGAAGAACGCTTTGAAAGACGATGTATTTCCCTTGCAAGCAGGTCCTTGCCGGTGCCGTTTTCTCCTGTGATCAGGATGTTGGCATCGGTGGGAGCCACTCTTTCCACAAGTGTCCTGATGCGTTGCATTTCTTCGGATTCGCCCCAAAGCATATTGGGAGAGGATTGCTTGATGGGCTTATCCTTTCCGCTACCAAATGCTTTCAGCAGAGTGTCAGAGAGATTTGAATTGTCAAAGGGTTTAACAATGAAATCAGTAGCTCCGATTTTCATTCCTTCCACTGCGAGAGCAACGTCGGCATAAGCGGTGAAGAGGACAACGGAGGTGTTTGGAGAGAGTCGTTTGATTTCGCGGAGCCAGAACAGGCCTTCATTGCCATTGTTGACGGCAGCCCTGAAATTCATGTCAAGAAGCACCACCTGAGGATGGTGCTTCTGAATGAGGGATGGAATTGCTGAAGGATTGGACTCGGTGATGACTTCATCCACTTTCGGGCGCATCAGCATCCTGACAGCCGAAAGCACATCCTTGTTATCATCAACTATTAGCAATGTCTTCTTCATATTGCAAAATTAATGATTATTTCGGACATTATCAAATCTTATGAGAAGAGCACGAAGTTACAATTGAGTTTTCTCTACAATCTTGCCATCAAAGAGATTGATGACGCGATGTGTGTAGGCGGCGTCATGCTGAGAGTGGGTCACCATCACTATTGTGGAGCCTTCGCGGTTAAGTTCGGTGAGGAGTTCCATCACTTCCTTACCATTCACAGAGTCGAGATTGCCTGTAGGTTCGTCGGCAAGGATGAGTTCCGGACGGGTTACGACAGCTCTGGCAATGGCTGCACGCTGCTGCTGGCCGCCTGATAGCTGCTGTGGAAAATGCTTTGCGCGGTGCTCGATATTCATGCGTTTGAGTGCTTCTTTCACACGTTGCTTTCTCTCTTTTGCACTTATCTTGAGGTATTTGAGAGGGAGCTCTACGTTTTCTTCTATATTGAGCTCGTCAATAAGATTGAAGTTTTGGAATACGAAGCCGATTTTCCCTTTACGGAATGCGGTGCGGTCTTTTTCCTTGAGGCCTGACACGTCTTTGTCGTTGAGCTTGTAGCTGCCGGATGTAGGGTTGTCGAGGAGCCCAAGGATGTTGAGGAGGGTGGATTTGCCGCATCCTGATGGGCCCATGATGCCTACAAATTCTCCTTTATTGATGTCGAGTGAAATTCCGCGAAGGGCTAATGTCTCCACTTCGTCGGTGCGGAATGTCTTGGTGAGGTTTTCTATCTGTATCATTGTTTTAGTTTTTATTTTAGAAGTTATTTAAGGGAGTCGATTGGGTTGGTGTTGGCGGCTTTGCGACATTGGCTCACTACTGAGATGAAGCATATTATGATGGCCAGAAGGGATGCGGAAGCGTAGATCCACCAATAGATGTGTATTCGGTAGCTGAACTGTGAAAGCCAATCGTTCATCACGTAGTAGATGATAGGGACGGATATTACGGCTGCAATCACAACGTAGAGCATGAATGTCTTCACAAGTTTCGTCAGTACTTCCATGCTTGTGCCCCCCATCACCTTGTGCACTGCTATGTCGGCAGAGCGTTGGCGAACGTAGTAGGTGCTCATAGCCATAAGTCCGAGCATGGATATCATGATGGCGATAAGCGCGAAGATAGAGAGGATGGTCGACAACTGTTCCTGCTTTTCGAAGTCGCTCTTGATATGCTGGCTGATGTATGGGCGATCAAAAACAAAATCGGAATATTGGTTGCCAAATATTCTTTCGAATACTGCGCGCACTTCTTCAAGCGATTGCTGCTCATCCCCTTTCACTTTAACCAGAATGCCCCATGGCTGGAAATCATCAAATGGCTTTGTAATTTCTAACAGCACCGGATGCTGCTCGGTCAGAATATTGCCAATCTTGAAATCTTCAATCATCCCTTCAAGGTAAAGTTGGCGGTCATAGAATGGGAAAAGATCAGCATCTTCGGCGAGTCCCAGTTCGTTGTAGGCTTGGCGGTTAAGATAGATCTTAGTGTTATGGGCAGATTTAAATTCTTTAAGAATGTTTATTTTAAACATATCTAAGAACAGTGAATCGGCCTTGAACGTCTGGAAAGAAATTGTCTTGCCATCCATATTCATAGTGCTATTGTTACCTCGATCGTGCGGTTGACCACAGGAAAAGCTGACACTCTCCACACAAGGGAGTTTTAAGAGTTCTTCCTTGAAGAGTTTCGTTTTGCTGACATCGAATCCCGTATATTGATAATCAATATCCATTATTCCGGTAGGATCATAGCCGAGAGGAGCATTTATCAGGTGTCTGACCTGAAGATACATGGTGAAGGCACTCGCGATCATTACTATGGTGACTACATTCTGAATGACAATGAACACTTTGCCGAAAATCATATTCGATTTCCTGCTGAATGCTCCTTTCACCGCTTCTATGGGTTTCATGGATGAAAGCAGAATAGCAGGTATAATTCCGGAGGATAGACTCATTATCAATAGAACGATGATCAGGAATGATATCGTGGTTAAATTGAGGCAACCTGTTATGTCGATTGGGGTTTTCAAGAGGGAAGATGCATAAGGTTGCATCAGGAAAGCGAGTCCGATGCCAATCAGCATTGACACGCTGCAGAGCACGGAACTCTCCAATATGAGTCGCCACATAATCTGAAAGCGACTTTCTCCCAGGAGTCGGCGTGTAGCCATCTCTTTAGCTCTTTTCCCTGCAAGTGCTACGGTGAGGTTGATATAGTTCATTATTGCGAAAAGGAGAATGACCAGACCTACACCAAAAAGCAACTTTATCATCTTATAGTCGCCAAAATTCATATGTCCGGATCCCATGTCTGAGAAGTACACATCGCGGAAAGGATATAATTGAAGATGAACTTCATCTTCCGGAAGATTCACTATCCAATATGAATCTTTTATGGCATCCTCATATTCTTTTTGGCGTTTAGTAAGATCATGTCCCTCTTTTGCCAAGAGAATTAGTTCGGAACCTGTGGCATTACCCATACGAGAGTCTATGAGCGACGCACTCAAATACTTCATCATGTTAAAATTGAGCAGCATATCTACCGGCTGATGCTCAGACGTCATGAGAGAAGTGTTTTTCATTGGCTCCATGACTCCTGAGACTACAAACGGATCTTCATGGATATTGAATACGATGCTCTTGCCCATAGGGTCGACATCGCCCCATACTTTACGGGCATAGTCTTGTGTCACCACCACATTTGAGGGATTATCAAGAACTGTCTTGGGGTCGCCCTGAATGAGTTTGAAATCGAAAATGTCGAAGAAGGTGGAATCCACAAAGAAGCAGTTTGTAGATATTTCCCTGTCATCGAGGCTCAGCCACCGGGTATTCCTGAAAATAGCTGTCGAACTTTCTATTTCCGGAAACTTATCCTTGAGAAGGAATTGAAGATACCAATGGCTACCTAATGTCTTTTTTCCATACATTTCCAAACCGACAAAATACATACGGTCGGCTTTGGTATGCTGCTTGTCGACATGGCTTTCTTGCCAAGTGTAGCATCCGATAAGCACTACAAACATCATGCTTATAGCCAATCCGAACACATCGATGGCAGTGTAAGCTTTGTTTCTGCTTAGAAATTTAAAGTAGGATTTCATATGTCGTTAATTTTTTTGTGAGCTATTTAATCATTAATCTTTAAGGTTTTTGCATCTCCATATGATTCGTAGCCGTTGGTGATGACGCGTTCGCCGGGTTCGAGCCCCTCAAGGACTTCGTAATATTCCGGGTTTTGGCGTCCGAGGCGTATGTTGCGCCGATAGGCTTTCTTGCCGGATGAGTCAACTACGAAAATCCATTTGCCTCCAGTAGCAGAATAGAATGTGCCTTTGGGTATCACCACCGCATCTATCGGTTGACCAAGTTGCAAACTCAAGTAGCAGGTCTGACCGCTTCGGATATTTTCCGGATTTTTGTCGGTGAATACAAATTCTACTTTGAATTTACCCTCTCTCACTTCGGGGAAAACCTTGCGGAGACGTAGGTTCATTTCCTTGTCATTGCGAGCGGAAGTCGCAATGAGATCTTTGTGGATTCGGTCGAGGTAATGCTCATCAATCTGGCCTGTCACCTTATAATTTGTCAGGTCGTTGATCTGGCCGATTTTTTGACCTGCCGTGACGCTTTGACCAAGTTCGACGTCGAGCAATCCTAATTCGCCGTCGATAGGACTTACCACATTCATTCGCTCCTTGCGCTGGCGAATCAATTTGATATTCTGCTGCATGTTGGCAAGGTTATCCTCCATCTGGTCTACTTGTGCAAGGCGATAGATACTGTCTTGATTCAGTCGCTGATTGATAAGTGTCTGGCGTCTTAATGCAAGTTCATAGTCCTCTTTAGCCTGAATGTAATCTTCTTTGGCAATCAGTCGGTCGTCATAGAGTTTTTTCTTCTGCTGAAATGCGCGGAGTTTGCGTTGCACTTCCAAGTCGAGCTGAGCCTGTTCGGTGCGGTTGTTCAGGCGATCCTGCTCCATGGAAATCTGTGTATTGCGGAGAATGTTTTGCTTTTCAGCCAGTTCGGCTTCAGCGTTAAGAATCTGCAGATCGAGGTTGCTGTTGCTCATGCGGAGTATTACATCGCCTTTGTGTACTTGCGATCCCTCCTCAATGACTTTTTCGATTACGATACCACCCTCTTCGGGGCTGATCTGGACTGTGCTGATGGGTTCAACGCGACCATCGACACGAACATAATCGTCAAATTTTTGCGATCTGACATCCGCTATGTTGATTCCTGTACGATCCACTTTGTAAGTAGAAGCTATGTCGCTCGTAGCGAGCCAGATGATGAGGGCTACGGCTATTATCCCGCATACAATATATACCCAATATAAGGGTTTGATTCCTTTTATTCCTTTAGGTTTTTCTATCTTTACATCCATAGTTTATTTCCTTTGTAGTAGTCTACCAATTTGTCTTTTAATAGATAAAGCATATGTTTTTGAAGCAGTTCCACTCTTGACGAGAAGTATGTGTTGGCTGAGAGTTGAAGGTCGATGAGGGAGAGGAGCCCTTCTTCGTATTTCCGTCTGTTGAGCCGGTAAGCTTCTTCGTCAGCGTCGGTTTTGGCCTGCAGTGAGAGGATTTCCATCGCATATCCGTCGCGATCCATCACAGCTGAGACTATCTCGTCGTGAAGGCGGCGTTTCTGCTCGTTGAGTTGCTCTTTGGCTTGTTCGTAGGCGTATTTAGCTCGGTTTTTTCCGGACAGGCGACTTAGGCCCGAATATAGTGGGATTGTGAGAGTTGCCGAAACGTATTCGCCTCGATTGTTTCTGAATTGGTCTCCAAAATTAGGAACGGGATAGTCTCCGCTGAGGTTTTTGAAATAAGAGGTCGATATTCCGGCGTTGAGGCTTATGCTTGGCATCATGTATCCCTTTGAGATGTCGTAGGCGTATTTGCCGGAAGCGGCTTGAAGTCGGGCATCAATGGTCTTTGGGTCTGTATAGATTGCCTGTGCAAATATGCTTTCGGGGTTTTCTGTAGTATTAATTGGAGGTATCGGATTATATACGGTGTCTATTTCGAGAGATTGGGATGTAGGGAAGTTCATCTGAGATTTTAGTTTCAGCATTGCTTGGGCATAGAGGTTTTGCTGATGCACTAAGGAGTATTTGTCGTTTGCTACCGTTGCTTCGGCTTCGACAACCTCGGGAATTCCTTTGAGCCCTAATTCTTCCTGAGCTTTAGTGAGGAGGAGCATTCCTTCGCTTTGGTGCAGTTTGTCTTCTGCAATTTTTATGGAATTTTGGTAATAGAAGGCGTCGGCATAAGCTATCATGGTGGCGATAGCACTGTCATCGCGTTTCATTTCTACGGCGTTTAGCATCCGTTTCCTTTCATTTCGTGCTTGGCGATAGCGGTTGAGGGTCTGGCCGCCGTCGAATAGAGTGAGGGAGGCGAAGATACCGTAGCCGTTGTTGAACGTTGTGATGTCGTTATAGGTGTTTGTCTCGGGATCGATGTTGCGGCCCCAGCTGAACTGGCCTCCAACCTGAGCAGAGACAGAGGGAAAGAAGGCGGCGAGTGCTTCGTTATGGGTAGCAACAGCAGAGGCCACGTCCCAACGGGCTTGTACTACTGAAGAAGCGTGTTCTGCCGCGTAGGCCATGCACTGCTCCATGCTCCATGGCTGTTGAGCCATGGCAGTCAGGGAAAGCGTGATTGATATTGTTGTAAAAATTTTTCTCATAACGCTGATAATACTTTCAATCAGCGTGCCAAAAATGTAATTAGCTAAGAGCCAATAGGGAAGTCTCTGGAATGATATGATTAGTGTCAAGAAATCATACAACGCACAGTCAATAATTTTTACACATTAGGCAATGCCCCCTTCCACTAAAGGGGGAGTATAGAGTCGGGATATTAATTGATAGTTTTAGGCGCAAATCCAGCTTATGAGGGCTGTCGCCCTCACTGCTAAACACAGAAATGACCTATAATTCCTATTTTAGAGAAAGGATTTCTTCTACTGTCAATCCTGTGGCCTTTTCTATGACTTCAGCGTCTAAGCCCATCTTTAGCAATGCGCATGCAGTCTCTCTTTTCGCATCTGCGCGTCCCTTTGCAAGTCCTTTCTCTAGACCTTTCTGCTCGCCTTCATGATAGGCCCCCCGTATCTGATTGAGGGCGTCCCGGGCGTTCTTGACGTCAGTCTCATAATGATACCGTTGCTCAGGAGTCAACGAGGACACGTTTGCAACCTCGGCCAGTCTCCTGAATATCTCGCTGTTCTTCTTAAAAGCCACTTCCTGCCTGATTCCCATATTCTTTATATTATAAATCCATTGTTCATCCAACTTTGTGCACTCATCCTCTTCCTTATGGAAAAATGGAAGCTGCACATAAATACAACGCGACTTTGTGTCTATCGGTTTGAGAGTTTCTTCGTCAAAAGTGGAGGTCTTGACTACCGGTTTCCTATCCAGTCCATGCACATGAAAATTGCAGAAAAACAATCCGATGACAGGCTTAAGGGAATAGTCCCAGTCTTGAACTTCCTCTTTCTTGCCTCTATAACCTTGCTCGGCAATGCTTCTGGCAACATAGTAAGTAGCCCTCTCAACGAATTTTGGCTGCCCGGCCTTCTGCATCTCCACAATGAAACGATGATTGGAAGATGTCTCACATAATATGTCATATCTGATAGATTTCCCATCATTCCATTCGGCAGGACGCTCGTTGTTGAGGTAGGTGACGGACTTGATTTCCTCGAAGTCCTTACGGTCACAAAGCAGGGCATTGAGCAATCCTATAAGGATTGGCTCTGAGACCTTCTCTCTTCCGAAGAGAAGCTTGAAACCTATGTCATATGTAGGGTCAATATATTTAGCCATTCTTC
>CAYNPB010000111.1:2997-9065 GCA_964399005.1 uncultured Sangeribacter sp. | reverse complement strand
AGTATTACTCGTCGATTACAAACTTCATAGGACATGCATCTTGCCAATTATTTGCCGTATAAGCATTGAAGTCAAAGTTGAAGTAATTCATATCCCAACCGAGGCAACTCGCATCTGTGCCAGTTCCTGCACCGTGTACAGAGGGTGTATATTTATCTATCCAATAAATGCATCCCGATACAATTGGCAGGTTATAAGGGATAGGACGGTATAGATTGGCTGCTCCCCTGCTCATTGATAACTGGAACCATACATCAGAATATTGCAAATGACCGTAGTAAGCAGGGTTTGGATTGCTGGTTTCATAGTAATAGCCTGGGATAGTCCAACGATACATTCGTCTTACACCTATACCATATCTACCAATGGGGAATACTATCTGGTTTCCGCTCTGCTTGTCATAAGCCACCACAGCTCGCATACCATAAGGACTATCAAATAGACCTTCATTATATGGGTCAATCAGGCCATAGGCTTTTGCAGCTTCTGTTTGTGGTTCTATAGCAGCACTTCCGTAGAAGACTCCAAATCCAAATTCCGAATTCTCTGTCAATGCTTGGAATTCATCATAGGTAGGAACCCTGTATTTATACACTTTTCCGTCAGCATCAGTAGTACGATTGCCATCGTCATCTAATGCATAATATGTTCCAAGATTTTTTCCCCTATTTGCTTCCTCTGAATCATCACGGAAGCCAATGGCTGTCCAAGTCTTTGCTTCCCATTGATTCTTCCATGTATCATCGGTTACCCCTGGTACAATTGTTGTTCCGGTTCTTTTGCTGCCGACAACAAAAGCGATGTTGCCGGGAGGATCGAATGGACCTAAATCATCTTGCATATTATTCCATACAAAAATGCCTTGATCTTGGCTTCCCCGACGAAACATGGATCCTAACATAAGAGGATTTTTGGTCAGTATAGCCTCAAAAGTTTCATCTACACCTTCAGTTCCACCGGGTAATTTTGTCGCTTGATATAGGGAGAAAGAACTCCATAACTTACCGTTAGTAGGAGTAGTTCCACCCATTCTCAAAGGTGCATTATAACCTTTACGCACAAGGATTTTATGCATACATTGATTGCCGTGATATAGAACTTTTACCACTGCACATTCAGATTGATTTTCATCTACTGCATTACCGAAATTGATTGCAAAATGAATCTCGGAACCTGTGTTACCATGAATCACACCATTTTCCATATATCCATTTGTCTCACCATTTGGACGGATAGAAAAGCCTCCGGCATTAGTGGTCTCATCTATAAAGGCACTCCATTCACCTTGAGAAATAAATGGCTGAAAATCAGATTCTGCATTCGAATTTTTAGGTTCTAAAAGAGTCACATTAAAGGCCTGTGTTTTGTTATGAGCTCGCCACACACCTTTAGGATTTGTTAGACGCTTTACCTGATATATCTCAACTTCTTTTTCTACACGTTGTTTTGGTTGCCCATCCCCCATATTAAATTGTCCGGCAATATGCACTACTGCTTTTCGCTCGAAGGGTTCATATGGATTATTACCCGAAAACCCGGATCCTTCAATAAGTGTTTTAGTTCTTGTCCATACCGGAAGCATCAGAATCCTCTGGTTTTCAAGTGCCACACCGTTGTCGTTAAGAATTTCGTTTACAGTATATTTATTCTCATCTACTGGAAAAGCATGTCCTCGATCGCCCCATGAAGCATCATGGTTACCAATTGTGAAATCGGTATAGCCATCTTCATTCTTTGCAAATCTACGCACCCCTTCAAGATTATTTTCCCAATAATCTATCAAATCTTTGTTGTGAGCTTCGCTATGACCACCACTGATAATTGTAGTATTCCTATTCATCAAATGGAGGGCTAAAAATCCGAATTCGGGTCTTTCCTGTCCTACCGGTATGTTTTTATTATGAGGAAATGGGAAATTAGGCGTATTAGGTTCTGGATTTAAATAGGCAGCATTACGGAAAGCTGCCTCATTCCATTGAAATTGATAGGTACTCGGATTGGTTTCTACAGTTGCCTTTGGAACCTTGTATTCTTTTCCACCCAATGTTATAACTTGACCAGTATACTCGGTTCCTTCGGTAACGTTATTTAGATCGGGTGTATTGGGATCGTATGGAGCCCAATTATTTTCGGTTATGGTAACTGTGAGATATTCGATGTCTCCAACTATCTTGATAGGCAACTCACTCATCTGCTGATATAGATATGAGACACGAAATACAGACGGTACTTCAATATCAGGGTTGGTAATTACGTAATCGACATGCCAGTCAGGGTCATTAGCCCAGCCCTTGAAGCCAAGAGTGAGCTTATAATGATAGTTGCGCTGAGCATCATAATCAAATGATGTGTCCTTACCGAGCATGAAGCGATACTTGATAGTTCCTTCACCAGGATTCGCAGGATTCGATGAGATATAATAAGCCTCAACTTCTACATAAGTCCCTAAAGGTACACGATCCTTGAAATCTTTGTCATTTTCAGGATCATGTATAGTTGTGCCTATCTTATCGTTACCTTCTCTTTGTGGTTGTTTATTATACCTGTCATTCTTTTTACCATTTCCATCTTTGAAGTCTGTCTGTTTTTCCAACCACGCATTTTGATTATTCTCATAAAAGAATAAGGATGGCGCATTTACAGCGTGTGCATTCTCCGGCACTGCCGAGTGGATACTGTTATCTAATCTTAAGCCATCTGTTGGATTGTCTCCGGTGTGTTCGCCTGTCGTAATTACTCCTTTTGAATCATATTCAAGTCGGGAATTATCAACGGCGGTTGTAGGTGTCTTATAGTCCGGATTACTATAAGAACTCAGATGATTCCATAATACATCATCTACTGTTCCATCGTCTGGAATCGTCGGAGTGTTTTCTGCTCCAAGTAGACATGTCTTAGGGATGTCTCTTACTGTGACATTCCTGACATATATAGTTACTCCCTGATTCAATCCACTCGGATCAAAAGCTACAGTAACTTTTGAAGCAGCTCTTTTAAGCCAGGCATGTATTTTTTGGGAATCGTTTACTTTACCTGTGAAAACAAGAGGTTTCTCTGACTCAAAACCATTAGATTCTGCGTCGTTTTCAGGGGTGAAATACCCGAACATCTGATTATTTGCGGCAATGTCCTTCGGCTTCCATTCAAGAGAGATATTCTGCAACCTCTCAACAGTTGAGATATCGTATTCGGAAAGATCTCCCATATTGGCCACTGCAAACATATAATATCTACCGTAGGGAAGGTCGGGAATAATGAAGGTTGCTTGGGCGGTTGTTTTTTCATCCGTGTGAATTCCATTGTCTGTAGTCTGATTTATCTCATAAGCTCCCTCTTCATTATATTTCTTTGCACTATAATCCTTAAGATCGTCTTGAGTATATTTCTTCACAAGCTTCTCTTTAGTTTCGTCGTAAACTAACACACAAAGGGACTCAATATTTTGAATGGCATTACCGGGAGTACGTGTCGTCCCGAGGTTATTTGCCGTAATTGGTGTAAAAGTTACAGTGGCAGAGAGGACGCCCTCACCTTCCGGTATCTCGACATTTTTGTAAGGGAAATCGTCCGTACATGACCCCACAATCACTGTCAATGTCAGGGTGAGAAGATATATTGATTTTAAAATAAACTGTTTCATATGGAAATTATATTAGGTAAATTTTCCCGATTGAAAAATATTATTTTACGGTTACTCTACAACGTGCTACCAGACCTGACTGTGAGTATACCACTACATACGCTGTAGCAGGATATTCTGTACCAGGCGTGTCTTGCGGTATTACTCTTACAGGCACCGGCTCTTGCTGATCTTGAACCTCCTGAAGATAAGGTAGCTCGACGGATGCAGAGGGAGCGACATATCGCTGATCTGTTGGATCTGTCACTTCATTTCCCAAAAGAATTATTGCTGGATTTGATGAAACCCAATATAGGTTCTGTATGGTATTTCCTTCTGTTGATGTAAATGTGGGATAGAGAAGCACATCTGGACCATTCAACTCAAGCTCTATAGCAGGTTGAACAGTCAGCTGGTCGGTTACAGGGGGTGCGAAACCAAATTCAGGATTGAGACTGACAGGGGTATAAGGATATACTGTGGCCACAGCAGCCAGCTTACGATCTTTAAGTCGCATATCAACCTTAACGATTGTATTTCGCGGAAGTGAATAAGGGAGGTTCTCAAGCTGCACACCCTCATATGTGGCTTCATCTCCATTTTTATATTTCACCGTTACGCCTACAGTAAACTTTTGAAGTTCATCCGCTGTTGAAACGATATTATTTGTTTCACAGAAATAAAGTGCCGGTGAATAAACTGCTCGTTCAATCTTTGTTGGCGATTCACTTTCAGTTTCGCCTCCGGTCTCTCCATTGATTACTTTTGGAGAAAAAGATAGGAGTGGAGATTTATCCTCATGCTCAAAGATATATGGGCGCACAAAATTATCTGCGAAACCGGGGGTTTGAAAGCTAATAATCTGACGATCTATCGTATTATTTACAGATTTCGCCGGAGAATATACGGTATTAAAAGGAAAGAGATATTCCTTTTGCATAACTTTCTCAAAGGTTATAGCCGTAATATCAAATTCTTCGGTATCACTGTATGCACTAAACTGGAATTTTACAAAATTGCGAGTTACGAATAAATCGGCATTTTGTTCGGCAATGGTTAATATAGATTGGTTGTTGTTATTACCATCTTCACCACTTACTGCGTCATCCTGCGCCCAGGTCGAAACTACATCCACATCAAAATATTCCGTCATAGGAATATAGGTCTTAGTTTCACCTGTATTGTCGATGATAGGTAACGCCATTTCGCCTGAACTGTCAACCCCGCCGGGCCACTCATTATATATAATCCATCTTTCTACAGCGTATGGGTCGAGTTTATCGCCACGATAACCCACTTCTTTTTTCCCATCCACTTGCGCAGGTGGATAATACGCCGGTCTCAGATCATCCAACATCTTAGTTATGGATTGTCCCTCACCTGCCACGTTAGATCTAAACGTATTTAATGCAGCCTCATTAGCAAGGAGATAGATGCGCTTCCTCTCGGTGCATGTCTTCGCCTCATTGTCGACTTGGCCCATATCGGTAGAAACCCGAAATTTCAAATCCTCCATATCCTTTAAGACATCAACTGCTTCATCGAGTCCCAGGGAGATAGTACGATTATATTCTATCGTATTGTCAGGACGTACAATAATCACTCTCAAAGTATTGATGAGCTCATATTTAATATCAGATTGTTCAAAAGAGAATTTATCTTCGGTACTTCCTTCCTCACGAGTCTGTGGGCTACCTATAATATTGCCGATCTTTATATTGAGCGACAGATCTACCATTTTACCTACTTCTGACGCCGGGTGGTGGATATCATCAGGGGATAAATCTGACGTACAACTACCCAAGGTAGCCGGAAGACAGGCGCAGCAAAATAGGGTGATATGTTGAAGTAACTTTCTCATAACTCGGAGTTGTTAATTCTTACAGTCCAATCTTTAATTGTGATAGAAATGGAAACCCAACGGTCGTTCTGATCAAGGAAGAAGATCATGTTCCAACGACTTTCTCGATCAAGGAATTCCTGATTCCCCATTTCAGCAAATGCCTGGCTCTTTAAGAGAAGCAGATAGTTATTTAGAGGAATATCCACTACGTTTTTACCTGTTTCCTTATTGGTAATTATAAAACGTGGAGAGGCTCCTGTCACGAGACGTGAGGTGCTTAACTCTGCCCATGCCACACTGGCATCTGAACCATCGGGAAGCTCACCCGGTGAAGCGTTACCTCGTGCCCAAGGATAGTAAGTGACTGTCGGCACCGGGAGAAGATCATTGTCCCATGCGAAAAGTGTGTTATTATCTGTTATAAGGAAATCATAGTCGGCATTATCCACAGGCTCACCGCCAACCTGCTGGAGGAGGACACGAATATTATTGGTATCCTTCATCATCGGAACCGTCACTTCGCGATAGGTTGTAGAATTCTGCTCAACTTGAGTGTCAAGACGACCATAGAACAGATGATGAAGTTCGGTACCCACAGGCTCTGTG
>CAYNPB010000111.1:0-2897 GCA_964399005.1 uncultured Sangeribacter sp. | reverse complement strand
AGTGTCAAGACGACCATAGAACAGATGATGAAGTTCGGTACCCACAGGCTCTGTGAGACAAGAAGGCTTCAGACGCACTTCAATATCGCTATATCGAGTATTTTCCGGATTGGTCACAAATTCAAATGATGCCTTATCATCAGCCATACCGCCATAAGCAAGTATATGGTATTTTCCCGGCTCCAAATCCACTACCATACGCCAATTCTCGTCGGCAAGATCAGATGTGGTGTTAGTTTCTGTTCTCACGTAATTGCCGTTTTCGTCGTAAAAAAGGACTGTGAGGCAATCAACCTGCGAATAAAAAGCATTGGCGAACTCCATATTATAATCGTATATGAACCGTATCCTTAAACCTTGTGGACACGGTTCAAGGTCTTCATGAAGCCGGTTACATGAGCTTGAAGAGAAAATCGCCAAGAGTGCGAAGACAGTAATTAGCAGTTTGCCGGTATAGCAATGGATGATGCTGGTATTCATTATCTTATAAATCTGTTACTGGTTAGTGACCTTACAGATGTCACCATCTGTAAGGCCTTTATGCGGTCCACTAGTCTGAAGACGGTCGCAACCATCAACAAAGGAGTAGAAACGTGTAGTCTGCAAACAAAACTTAGAATTCTATATTATTCTCACGTACAACCCACGGGAGTGTGGTGCAAGTAACAGTGAGGTAAACATCTGCCTTCTCATCCGGAGTATTGGGGGTCGGCTTATCAGGGTCGTTGGCGGCAATACGGGGATGGCCAAGACGAGCAATCTTAGTTACTGCAAGCTTATATACATTGTTGCGAACTACCGCAAACTCCATGGGGCCCATCACACCGTTTTGACCGTTGTCATTGTGACGGTTCCAATAGTAATAGTAGCAATAATATCCATAGCCACCCAAATCCTCATCATAGCTTTCCTGATAGATTGTGATATTATTATCCACTACAGCCTTACGGAATTTGAAGAAAGCCTCTGTTTCATAAGGATTAGGATTCTCAGCTGATGCCTTATGATCCCACAAATTATGCAGATAGTTAGGAGAAGCTTGATCCTGTGCAACATTATCTTCCAAGGTTACATTTCCGGAAGTAGTAAAGAAGTCAACAGTTTTAGCATCATCACCTTGGATAGAAACTGTTACAGTTCCAAAACCGCCGTTGCCGAAGACAGCATTAAAGAGAGTAAGACTGCGATTGAGCTGACATACCCATTTGCCATCAATTTTTTCAAGATTGGTGATAGCTTGGCTAATGGCCATACGACGTATATGATCCCATGAGGCATAAAGATGATTAGCAAATTGATAGATAGGATTCTCAGGAACAGTATTGTCAGGACGGGTAGGTACGACTTTTAAAGCCTTAAGAAGGGCAGCGGTAAATTCATTGTCACCGGCATCTACATCACGAGCCGGCTGCATCTGACCTTTGAACACAATGCCGTTAGAAACACCATTTTTCTGACTGTTTACTCCCGGAATTGTACCCTCAGTGAGGTAGCGCCAAATTTTATATCGCGGGCTACCTGTATTTTCCATATCATTCTCACTGTTGAGGACACTGCTTATAGTCTGAGTATACCAACGGTCATTATCCACATCGATATTATCAATTACTCCATTTTCATTAAAGAAGGGATAGCTGAAATGTGCAGCAAAACCGTGATCAGGAGCAGGCAGACCATTACCGGGATACTTCCAATTAGCCCAAGCATCTACTACATAGTTACCATCAATTCCTAAATCTCCTCCGGTAGCATCTTTATACCAGGGGAGTTCCGGACCGCAGATTGTATAATCATTATCTTGACCGTCGCCCATAGATGCCCAAGTTTGTCCATTATTAGAAACTCTACGGAGATAATAGTATTCATTATTCATATTGACCATACACATCTTGCCCAACATTACATCTACAAGAGGCTTTTTATCAGTATCAAGGACCACATGGTAAGTCTGAGCTTTAAAGCCATTGTAGGTTTTATCTTCATTTTTAATGCCGTCAAGTGCACCATCGCGGAAGTCGTATCGGGCAGCTGTGCGCTCTACGTAAACATTTCCTTTTTCAGTCAAATTGTCAATTTCGTTAGGACGACCAAAATTATTCATTCCTGAAAGATTGAAGGCCGAGGATGCAGTTGTAAATACATCCCATTCTTCTAACGTCGGAGGGAATAAACGGGTAGCTATTGAAGAGTTTGACATTAAGAAATGACCCTTATTCCAGATTACATCTCCTGTATGAGAAGTTAGAATAGAACTTCCGGTGCCTGATGAAGGAATCTTTTCTTCTGCATATTTACCTTTCTCATCATACCACTGAGTATTAGAGGTAACAGTTTTCATATAGGTAATAAGGCTCTCGGTAGGGTTACAGAAGACGAAGACGTTAACTTTATGACGTCCCTCCGCATCCGTTGCGAATCCTTCAGAACTATAATATTCTGCAAGGTCGGTTTTAGTAATTTTACCGGTTGCCTGATAGCTTCGACCGGAAGTCCCGACTTCTGAAATTGATCCGGTCTCAATATCGTCAGAATCTACCACTGTGTGTGCAATGTAGGAATTGTCATACTTTGTAAGAACAATCATTACACTTTTAACTGTGTTTTCGTAATCCTGACCGATCTCAGTACCGCCGCTACTGCTATTGTCCCCAGTAGTGTAACTTCTGGTACTCTTGGCTGAAGGGAGATCAAAAGCCACGCGAAGATACATGCCTTCAGTGGGATCGACCACCTTGTTGTCCTCTGATCCTGAGGGATTGAGGACATCGTTTGTACAAGCTCCACCAAACAGGAGAACACCTGCTGACAGAAGGCTTAAAATACGGTTCTTTTTCATGCTGCTAAATTGAAGTTATTATTATTGTTTGATTTTCTTTTCATTACTCGGCTTCCTGAGT
>CAYNPB010000110.1:3120-9116 GCA_964399005.1 uncultured Sangeribacter sp. | reverse complement strand
TCCCAATATACGAGCTCCCGATAGCAATCCATCCAGTCAGAAAGAGAGGATGCCGTGTTGATGTCGGAAGAAATCTTCTGAAACTCATGCATATATCCCGACGAGGTCTGCTCTGCGATAATCTTGGCACTATGTAGATTCTTCTTTATTGACAGAAGAATCTGCATAGGATTGACCGGCTTAATCAGATAGTCGGTGATCTTGTTGCCTATCGCTTGATTCATAATATTTTCCTCTTCCGACTTTGTAATCATGATGACCGGTATGTCCGGGTGCGACTGATTGATGCGCTGCAGAGTCTCCAGCCCGGAGAGTCCCGGCATGTTTTCATCAAGAAGCACGAGTGATATGCTGTCAGTGTCGAGAGTGTCAAGAGCATCCCGTCCGTTGCTGACAGTCACAATGTCGTATCCTTTAGTCTTTAGAAAGAGTATATGGGGCTTGAGAAGATCAATTTCATCGTCTGCCCAGAGTATTTTGGTCATAATCTTGAGTTTTCAGGGTTTCGGTATTTTCTTCGGTTTCAGAATTCTCAGAGCTCTCGGAGTTTTCGGCCTCTTCAGTGGTTTCGGAATTCTCAGAGTTTTCGGATTCTTCAGAGTTCCCGGTTTCTTCAGAGTTCCCGGTTTCTTCAGAGATCTCAGATTCCTCTTCTGAGTCAGCTCCTTCGAGGGCTGTCTCCACTGCTTCTTCGGTCATTGCGTTTTCTTCAAAACGGAAGTACTCTTCAAAAGAACGTCCCTCTTTAAGTAGAAGTTCAAAGTTGTGTTTGGATATCATGATGGGCCGTACTCCTTCCGGCAGTTGGAAGTCGCGGTTTGTCATCACTTTCCGATAGTTTTCCAATTCTCTCAGATTGCTGAATCCTTTGATGACGAGTATGCCGACATTGTCGAAACTCATAGGTTCGAGATCAAAATCCTTCACCACAAAATTTGAGAAATTGAAACGTGCCACTTCATAGAGCAGGAGATTTCCGTTGATTTCATCTCTCGGATATGCAAGCACAAGATATTGCGGTGCATTCGGGTCTCGCTCGAAATTAGCCGGTTGTCCGTCTGAAGAAATATCTTGGTCGGAGTTGGATAGCCTTATGTCCCAGATCATTCCTCTTGTGTTCGATACCCCGGAATGAGGGGTCCGGCCCTCATTCAATCCCTTGAGCATGGCCCCGGCCACATCTGTCATGTCTGTGTCCGGCCATTTGCGAAGCAGCTCTGTCAGTCTTTCTTTAAACTGATCATAATCCCCCTCTGTCAGATAGGAAAGGGCGTCAATGAAGATAAATTTGGGCATGATGGCAGAGAGTGGGTAGTCAGCCTCCATCTTTTGGGTGATGGCGTGCACTTCGGCATTGCGGTCGGCCAAGTAGTCGGCATATGCATCGGCATACATCTTCTGCTCCACCTCATGCATGCGTTTGAGCCGCTCGAAATAGTCGGGATCTGTCATGGCTTTCCCATAAGGGCTTTCCGGAAAATCGGTGAGGATGCGGTCTCTCCAGTATTCCATGTCCTTAGTATTATTTTTTCTTGCAGCCATGAGATACATATTGTAGTAGATATCAAGCCGATAAATGTTGTCCGGATACTGATTGAGCAGTGTCTCGAATTCCTTGGTGGCAGCGTGGAAATCTTCAAGCTTATCTTTAAGGATAATGCCCATATTGTAAAGTCCCTCTTGTATCACATCTCCTGCAGTGGCTTTTTGCTCCTCTGTCAAAGGCAATTGGGCGATATAATATTCAGGGTAATGAGGATCCGATGTATGATCAGCCTCCTCTTTTTCTTTTTTCGGGTTGTCGGTTGATTCTCCTGATTCTCCTCCTTCATTTTCTGTTTCTGATTCTGATTCTTCCTCATCTTCTGAAGCGGATTCATCTTCAAAAGAGAATGATGTCTTGTTGCGGCGACGCCAGTCGTCTTCCAGCTTTCTCGCTCCCCATCGGCGTTGGAATTCGGTCTTTCCAGCTTGCTTGGTGGTGTTGTTGTAAAAATACCACGATTTGTCGGTGTTAAATTGCACTCCAGTGTTGCCCCCTTGTTGGTCGATAGGGGAGTTCCCTTGCGGGCGATTGGCCATGGCTTCCTCCCGCGCTGCCGCCTCTGCAGCTTCCTTCTCTTTTCTCTTAAGCTCTTTCACTTGGTCATCAGCCCACTCCATTCGTTTATCTTCCGGAAGAGCTGCTACTTTGAGCAATGAATCTTGGAGCTCGACATTCCCGGCATAGACTGCCAGCTGATCGAGCACGTCCGATCTCCGGGCTATCTGCCTGTAGTCGGGATAGGTCTCAGGAAGCTGAGGCAATGCTTCCGAATAGCAAGGTTGAGCCTTTGTATATTCACGTTCATCGAAATATATCGACCCCAGAGCCAAGTTTGCCATTGCCTTGTCTACACCATTGCGTGTAGATTTCTCGATAGCGAGTATATAATTTGCCTTTGCGTCTGCAGTGTCTTTCCGCGAAAGGTAAAGGTTGCCGATGGCATAATAAATTTGGTCAAGATAATCTATATTCCTTTGATAACGGGTCATGCTCCTCAAAGCCGAAACTTCTTTCGAGATGTCGGAGCCTCTGAATACCTCGCTTTGCTTGATACGAGCATTAAACTTCAGTCGATATGGAGTGGATACCCCACTGCCGGCTTTCCGGAATGCATCGTAAGCCTCATTGTCTTTTCCCGCTTGGCGACAAGCCTGACCAAGAAGGAAATAAAGTCGATGCTTCTGCACTCCTCCCGCTGAGCGGGCAGCTTCTCGCAGATATGGGATTGCCTCTGAATAGCGCCCCGCTTTAAGAAGATAGGATGCCTCTACAAGTTCGTATAGATCACGAAGGCTTTTGCTTGTCAGGTCCTTGTCTTTGATCTTCACAAGTATGTTTTCAGCCTCATAAGTCCAATCAAGGGCTGCATAGCTTCTTGCTTGCCATAGCAATGCCTCTGTCACCACTTCAGGAAGCCAGACGAAATGGCGCGATATATACATGAACGTGGCGGCAGCCCCCATAAAGTCGCCATTGAAATATTGTCCTTTCCCAAGCATCAGCCATGCATTGTGAAGAAACGGATTGAACTCATCGCGTGCTCGGAATGCTTTTTCTTTAGCAGATCCTGATTTTTTAGTCGGTTTTTTCTTGATGGAATGCAGCTGGATCGCCTTTTGCATCTTCTCTATAGTGCGCTTGAAGTCTCCTTTGGGTTTAGGATATGTCTCATCAGCCCGGGCATCAGCAGGGTGAGTGAGAAGCATGCGTGTGAAGTCATCCTCATAGCCATCTTCCATTGCTTTCAGCGTCTCTTTATAATGCTCATTGCCATTGAAATAGACATTATATCGCGTGTTGAATGCCTGCCAATTTCTTGAAATGGCAGTATTCTTTTTAGTTCCGCATCCGGAGAGGAGTAGTAAAGCGGTGACAAAAAGACTTAAATATATATGCAGACGCCTTATGTTCAATATAATAAGTTAATTTGAGCAATTCTTATAATATTCCTTCTCAATTATCATCGTCAGGCCTTGCAGATATGCTCTGCCGCTATTTTTGAGGCATCGGTCGTACCAAGACGCTTTTTCATATTCCGATAGCCGGCAAGCTGCCAGTCTCTTTGTGGAGAGGGTTGCAAAAGTGGCCCGAGTGCCCGGGCTATCCTCTCGGAAGTGCAGTTATGCAGAAGAAGCTCGGTGACTATGGTATTGCCTACTATCAGGTTGGGCAGTGATACATATTTCACTTTCAGAATCTTCTTCATTATCTCGTAAGTAAGTCGTGAGCCGTTGCCTCGATAGCATACCACTTGAGGCGTGCCGATGACTGCCGTCTCAAGCGTAGCAGTCCCTGAGGTCACAATTGCGGCGGCAGAATATTTTAATAGTGTATGGGTGGCTCCGAATGCTAATTGAAGCCCCGTGTCTTGTGCAACTGAACGGTAAAACTTCTCAGGCACCGAGGGAGCGGCTGCTATTATGTATTGATAGTCTGGGAAGCGCTTGGCAGCTTCTATCATCAGTGGAAGATTGTTGCGAATCTCTGCCTTGCGTGAGCCGGGGAGTATTGCGATGATAGGGCGACTGTCGCTAATCCCCTGGCGTTCCATGAAATGCTTCTTTGGTGGTATGTGTCCCAACGATTCCTCCACTTCCTTCACGGTCGGATTCCCTACATAGCTCACGTCCATGCCGTGACGCTTGAAGTAGGCTGTCTCGAAAGGAAGAATACTGTAGAGATTGGTGAGATATTTCTTCAGTTTTAGTATTCGCCATTCTTTCCATGCCCACACTTTGGGTGCAATCAGCCAGTCGACACGCACTCCAAGTTTATGTGCATATTCAGCAAGCTTCAGATTGAACGACGGATAGTCGACAAGTATGAGCACATCCGGCCTATATTCCTTGACGAGAGCCTTTGCGCGATTGAGATTCGAGACTACGGTCGGCAACGCCTTAATCACCTCGGTGAATCCCATCACGTTCATTTTTTCGATGTGTATTTCTGGCTCGCGCCCTGTAGCACGCGCCATAAGATCACCGCCAAGATGCCGGAAGTCGGCTTCCTTGTCAGTTTTCTTTATTTCTTCTATCAGCCTCGAGGCGTGAAGGTCGCCTGATGCCTCTCCGGCCACTATCATATACTTCATATAATAAATACGTTGGTGATGACGTTTTTCGTATATGAAAACAATGCGATTACTCTATTTTTTCTTCATATCTCTCCTTGCCTCTGCTTTAGGATCGGGATGCATTTCTGACGACTTCACTGACTCCCCCTCAGATTTGCTTTCTTTTTCTACCGATACACTGCGATTTGACACCGTTTTTACCGACCTGGGAACACCTACGGCGCGTCTCAAAGTCTACAATAAGGCTTCAAAGTCTATCAATATCTCCAGCATACGGATGAGAAGCGACGAAGGCACATTTTCAATTAATGTCGATGGGGTATCGGGAAAAACATTCGAAAATGTCGAGATTCGTGCCAAAGATTCCATTTTTGTGTTTGTAGAATGCCTGATAGATGCTAATTCTGACGCCCGACCTTTCCGGGTGGAGGGAATGTTGGATTTCCTTACTAATGGAGTGACGCAGACTGTGACGCTTGAGGCTTACGGGCAAAATGTAAGGCGATTGCGTGGACTTACATTGACTTCAGACGTCACTTTCGATGATGAAATGCCCTATGTAGTTTTCGATACCCTGAGAGTTGCGGAAGGGGCCACCCTAACTCTTCTCCCCGGCACGAAGCTTCTTTTCCATGATAAGGGGACTCTTCAGGTAGATGGATGTCTGATAGCCCGTGGAGAACAAGGAAAGATGGTGCAGTTGCGGGGGGATAGACTTGACAACGTTCTTCCGGATGCAGGATATGAGATTCTTGCCGGGCAATGGCAAGGAGTGAGGTTCGCTCCTCAATCTTTTGGCAATCATATGGAATTCGTTGAGATGCAGTCTACCGTGGAGGGTGTAGTCATTGACAGTTGCGGCATAACCGATCGCAATAAACTGACTCTTGTCAATTCATGGCTTCATAATTCTCAACGCCACGTGTTGAAATCTCAGCATGCCTGGATAGATGCATTTGGATGTTGCTTTTCCGATGCAGGAGAAGCGGTTGTATCTCTGCGTGGGGGCACGCATGATTTCGTGCAGTGCACGATGGCTAACTATTATCTGTTTGCCATATCTCCCGAATCAATCCTCACATTGTCGCATCTTTCCTGGGAGGATAGCTCCGGCGTCTCCAATCCTCTGATGAAAGCCAATTTCAATAATTGCATCATCTATGGAATCACTTCACCCATATATCCCGGAGATCTTGCAGGCACAGAAGTTTATTTGCGCAATGTCCTTCTTGGTGTAGGCGGCTCAGATGATGATCATTTCATATCATGCATTTGGAATGAGAATCCTGAGTTTGAGACTATTCGCGACGATTATTACTTCAATTACCGACTGAAGGAAGATTCTCCGGCCATTGGAGCCGGCAACCCTGCGTATGT
>CAYNPB010000110.1:0-3020 GCA_964399005.1 uncultured Sangeribacter sp. | reverse complement strand
GTTGTGAAACTTATTGTATGCCAAAAGTCCCTCGCCATATCCATTGTAGAAATCAAGGAAGATATATTGGTTAGAGTCCTTATGTATTCGCCATCCTGCCTGGACATTGGTATTCCAGTTCATATTCCATCCCTGACGTTTCACGAATGTGGCGCCAAATGTAAATCTTCTGTCTTTGGAGTTGAGCTGAAATCCCATTTGGAAGATACCGCTGTATTTCAGGATATCTTTATTGTTCATGCCGTCTACAATCGGGATCCAATATTTTGCATGCACTGAAAGCCAGTCTGTGACGTAGGCAGTTCCGGCCAGCGACACCTTATTCCAAGACCTTGATGCCTCACCATCTTTACCGTTGCTTTCATGCTCTAATATAAGAGTCATTTTGCCGCAATATCTGTCCTTGACGAAAAATGGCTTTGTCCAGCCGATACCGGGATTGAAGTTAAGGTCGCTCATGGGCATAGAATCCTGAAAAATCTCCCAGAATACTTTCTCTGTGAAGAAGAGATAGACGTAGGTGCCCCATGGCAGCGTGGCGTTTGTAAGGCGTTGGGATATGGAAAGCTGAAATTTTACTCCTGAGTTGTATTTGTCGGGAGTGTGGAAAGGATCTGTCCCGAGTGCAAAATAATTGTCTTTATAAAGACCGAAGAAAGGACCGATATCCATCGATTTCTTAATAGAGTCGGTTTTCTCCTCGATTCCTTCCGGCACAAGGATCTGGGCTCTGACTTCTTGAGGCCAGAAGAATAGGGTAAGGACAAGGGCTAATATGCTGTAATATAGATGTCGGGGATGTGTCATATTGTATGGAAGCGGAGATTGTATGGAAGCAGATAGATGTGAGGATTTTCGATAAAGCAATATGGATGTGAGCATCCACCCTGTGGCGATTGCTACAGGGTGGATTGATTATTTATCATGAATCTGCAGATTCATGCTTAAGTTTCATTAGTTGAGCTGACCGTTTTCAGCAGCCTTCACCATATCTTCTGAAGGATAGATATAGATTTCAACTCGACGGTTTTGTGAGCGTCCAGCCTCGGTGTCGTTGCTTGCTACGTAATCCTGCATCGGGAATCCCTTTGCTTCGATACGGTCGCCTGCGATACCCTGGCCTTCGAGGAATACTTTCACTGAGTTTGCACGAGCATCTGCCACCTTGGTGTTGGCTGCCATAGAGCCAGTGTTGTCAGTATATCCGCCAATTGCTACGTCAGTAAGTGGATTCTGTTTGAGCGACTCAGCGAATGACACGAGTTCGCTCTGTGCTGCAGGCTGGATGTTTGACTTGCCGGTTGCAAAGAGGATTCCTCCGGGGAAAGTCACCTTGATGGCCTGTGTACCGTTCACTTCTGTCTTTTCTACAGAAGCTGTCTTGAGTTCTTCCTCAAGCTTCTTCTGCTGATTATCCATGTGCTTGCCGATGATAGCGCCTACTGCTGTGCCTACGGCTGCGCCTACTCCGGCTCCGATGCCGGCACCTTTACCTTTGCCGATAAGTGCGCCGATGCCTGCGCCCAATGCTGCGCCGCCACCGCCGCCGATTGCTGCTCCCTTGCCTGTGTTAGTGACATTACATCCTGACAAGAGCAGGAGTGCTGCTAAGAATACGCAAGATAATGCTTTGATTTTCATTGTCTTTTAGTTTTAAGTATGTTGATTATTTATGGTGAATTATTCTTAATTTAAATCTTAATGAGGTCATTCCTCTATGTTATAACAATAAAAATCGCCACTTGATTGTTTATACTTATGATAAAAATATTAAATTCCACTCTCACCATCCATCTGTAAACCCAAAGCAATGACTGACAATACCAATAAAGCAATCCCAAAAGATTCCACCGATGAAAGGCTGAAAGAACTTGCATCTGCTCCAATCGGTAAGATTCTCTGGAAATATAGTCTTCCGGCGGTGATAGGCACCGTAGTGATGGCTCTCTACAACATCATTGACTCAATTGTAATCGGACATGCGATCGACGATCCTAACGTCGTGGCGGGTATCGCTGTGACCTTCCCGGTGCAAAACCTCGGTACTGCCTTTGGTATGCTTATAGGTGCAGGTGCAGCCACTCGTATTTCAATCGTTTTGGGGCAGAAAGATCATCATCGGGCTGCTGTGATTCTCGGCAACTCCGTTCAGCTTACTATCCTTATCGGTGTGCTATACACCACTGCGTTTGCTATATTCCTCGAGCCTCTGTTGCGCCTCTTCGGTGCTTCTGATGCCAGTATGCCATATGCCAAGGAGTTCCTCACTTGGGTACTCCCCGGAATGGTGCTGATGAATCTCACGTTTAGCTACAACAATGTGATGCGAGCTTCCGGCTATCCAAAAAAGGCTATGTGGACAAATATGATTGGTGCCGGACTTAACAGTATTCTCGCGCCACTATTTCTCTTCGGATTCAAATGGGGCATCAAGGGAGCTGCAATCGCTACCGATATTTCAATGGTGGTGACCGCTATTTTTGTCATGCAGCATTTCTTCCGCAAGGATACAACCCTACACTTTGAAAGGGGCACTTTCAAGTTTAATTGGCGAGTGATAACCTCGATTCTCTATATCGGTATGTCTCCGTTCCTGATCAATGTGGCAGGTAGTTGTGTCAATGCGGTTGTGAATAGCTCGCTTCTGAAATATGGTGGTGATGATGCCATTGCAGCAGTGGTGGTGTTCAACCGATTCGTGACTATTTTCGTATTCGTGGTGATCGGCATATGCCAAGGTATGCAGCCTATTTTGGGATATAATTATGGCGCCCGGAAATTCGACCGTCTGTTCCGCACTCTTAAGGTAGCCGCTTTCACAGCTGTGTGTATCACTACCACCGGGTCGATCATTGGAGCCACGAATGCAGATATGATAGCAAAACTCTTTATGCAGGATCAGGCGCAGATTGAATGTGCGGTCAATTGCCTTCATATCACGACAATCGGATTCTGGATGGTTGGATTCCAAGTTGTGGTCACCAATTATTTCCAATCGCTTGGAATGGCTACGAAGTCTA
>CAYNPB010000109.1:0-9219 GCA_964399005.1 uncultured Sangeribacter sp. | reverse complement strand
CGATACCTGAACCAACGCCGGTGCCAAGAGTGATCATGATGAAATCTTTCATACCTCGGGCAGCTCCATAGGTCATCTCGCCGAGTGCCGCTGCATTGGCATCATTCGTCACTGCTACCGGGATTCCACCGAAAGCTTCGCTTACTTTCTCAGCAAGAGGAATAACGGGGCCCCATGGGAGGTTTGGTGGGTTTACTATCTCTCCGGTATAGTAGTTGGCATTCGGTGCACCGATACCAATACCCTGGATTTTGTCTTCAGCGTCGTTGAGGCGGAGGAGACGATCAATGCTTGAGTGAAGCTCCTCTACATAGTCGTCAAACTCTGCATGCTTCTTTGTCTTGATCGAGTCGCTGGCAATCACCTGGCCGCGAGCATCGACGATACCGAACACCGTGTTGGTGCCACCGATATCAACTCCTAAAACATAAGGTTTAGTCATTCGAAAAAATATTTAAGGTTTAACAAATTCTTGCAATCCGATTCTTTATGTAGTTTAAACAACTTTGATACAAAGATAGTCAAATTTTTTTACAAATGAAAAATAAAGAATGTGAAAAGTATGTTAAATCATTTTTTTTCGCTATATGTTATTTCGTTTGATTCATGATGTAGGAGCTTAGGAGAGTGTAGATTTCGGATTCCTTGGGCATGTTGAGCTGGCGGAGTAATTCTTTGTGAGCATTCAGAGTCGGGAGATCTTTACGAATGGCGGGACCTGTCTGAGCCTCTTTTGCCGGGATCGTCTTGAGCTTTTCTATCGTTTCATCTACTAATGGACGTATGATGTCTTTGTCAATTCCGCAATCAGAGAGTATCTGTTGGCTAATACCTATCAAAGCATTGGTGAAATTGCAAGCAAAGGTGCCGCAAAGATGTACGCGGCGTCTTTTGTCACTGTCGGCTAATGCAATGTCAGAAAATCCGGCATTGGAAGCAACATCCATAAGAGCTGACAGAGTGTTCTCATCGGAAGCTTCCAGAAGCAAGGGTATCCTATCAGGAGACAAAGGTCGCTTGGCGCTTATGGTCTGAAAAGGATATATCACTCCATACCCCTTGCAATCTACGTTGCTTAAGGCTTCCATGGGTACGCTTCCTGTAGTATGCACCACTATGCCGGATAACGATGGAAGTTTTTCTGCCACACTATTAACGGCAGAATCACTGACCGCTATGATATATAGATCGGCATCGGAAGGGAGACCTTCCAATGTCCGCGAAGAAATAGGCACCACACCGAATATGCGCCCAAATTGAGTGCCGACGTTTCCTTTTCCGATTACTGCTACTTTCATAATATCAGAATTCCTCTTTCAAGACATTGTAAAGCTGATGCACCGGGAGTCCCATCACATTATAGAAGCTGCCGTCGATGCCTGCCACAGCCGCACACCCGATCCATTCCTGAATCCCATATGCACCGGCCTTATCAAGAGGTCGATATTTTTCCACATACCATTCTGCCTCTTCTCTTGAGAGCCGGGCGAATGAGACAGCTGTGCATGTGGTGAAGCTTACTATCTTTTCTTTAGTGGCCACACAGACACCGGAAGCGACCGTATGAGTTCTCCCTTGAAGCTGCATGAGCATTTCTACTGCATCTTTCTTATCATGGGGCTTGCCATAAATTTTGTCGTCAAGAATCACAATGGTGTCGGCGGTAATCACCAATTCATTATCCTTGATTTCTGCAGCATAGGCGTTTCCTTTTAGACGGGCGAGAAATTCTGCCACCTCAATCGGAGGCATGTCAGCAGGATATGATTCATCAATGCCATCTTTCACTTTTATTTCAAAAGGGATGTCAAGCATTGAGAGAAGTTCTTTTCTTCTTGGCGACTTACTCGCTAAAACTACATTATATTTTTTTATATTGTTAAGCATATTTTTAGAAATTATCAAAGTCATCGCATTTATCGCACTACGCACTACGCATTACGCACAACGCATTACGCACAACGCACTACCCCCCACGGTAAGATCTCCATTTTTCAAGGAGTTCTGTCATGTCGGGTGGGATTGGGCATTCGAAGTCCATTTGCTCTCCCGTGCGTGGATGTCGAAAACCCAATGTGCGCGCATGAAGGGCTTGTCGCGGACAGGTCTGGAAGCAATTTTCTACGAATTGCTTGTATTTTGCAAATGTAGTGCCTTTCAAGATCTTGTCGCCTCCATATCGGGCATCATTGAATAGAGGATGTCCTTGCGAAAGCATATGCACACGTATCTGATGAGTGCGACCCGTCTCAAGGACGCATTTGACAGCAGTGACATATCCAAATCTTTCGAGCACATTATAATGAGTTACGGCATGCTTCCCGATATTGGGGTCGGAAAAAACCGCCATCTGGAGTTTATTGCGGGGATTCCTGGCAATATTACCGACGATTGTTCCGGAGTCTTCTTTAAAATCTCCCCATACCAATGCCACGTATTCCCTACGGGTTGTCTTATTGAAAAATTGAAGTCCAAGGTCGGTCTTAGCCTCGGGAGTTTTTGCAATCACGAGTAGACCGCTTGTGTCTTTGTCGATGCGATGCACAAGACCGAGACGAGGGTCGCTGACGTCGTAGTCAGGATTGTCGCGAAAATAATATGCAAGGGCATTCACAAGAGTGCCATGATAATTGCCATGGCCCGGATGCACCACAAGCCCGGCAGGCTTGTTCACAACTAATACGTCCGCATCTTCGTAGACAATATCCAGTGGTATGTCTTCCGCTATAATCTCGAATTCATAGCGAGGACGGTCCATTACAATGCTGACCACATCGAATGGCTTCACCTTATAGCTTGATTTTACCGGTTTGCCGTTGACAATGATGCAGCCTGCGTCCGCGGCCTGCTGGATTCTATTACGGGAAGTCTTTGTCATGCGGTCGACAAGAAACTTGTCGACCCTCAGTAACTGTTGGCCTTTGTCGGCTTCAAAGCGAAAATGCTCATAGAGCTCGCGACCATCTTCAGTGACGTACGATGGTTCATCCACTGAATCTTCGGAGGCCATAGCATCCAATTCTCTTTCCTCCGTCGGCTCAAATTCGTCAAGATCAATAGTACTCATATGATTCCGGCTCTGTGGTTTCCGTTTCTTCAGTTGGGTATGTCTCAGATGAAAGATCCGGCTCAGATGAATTATTGGGATCGTAAAGATAGGAGGGGTCAAGATCGTTTTGCAGAGAATCCCTTACTGCCATCAGATTCCCATCAAATACTTCCATTACAATTCTTGCATTGACCGGAACCTTCTGAAGTTTCTTGACGACCTTTCCATTAGCGTATATCTTTGATATGCAATCGTTTTCTCCAAGTATTTTGATGACTTTTATGTTTTTGAATCCTAATTCTTCAAGTCGTGCCTTACCCTGACGGAAAGAAGTGGATTTCAAAGCATCTTCGCGAGGATTGTTGTCTTCATCGATTATCACCTCCTTAGGATGAACGGCATTGATGTAAAGGAAAATCTTTCTGCCCGGTTTTACTATTGAATTAGCCTTCGGGAATTGCTCGATGACATATCCCGGTTTTTCATCCTCTTTATAGAGAGAGTCGCGAATGTCTACTTTGAATCCATTGGAATGAAGTATCTCAATGGCGTGAGTGTACGACATCTTTTCTACACCCGGCACTACACAGCTTTCTCCATGACGAGTGAAAATAGCAAAAGAAAAGTAGATGATGCCGAGTCCGGCTACAGCTACCAGAATAATTATTATCAAATTAGTAAGCACAGGGTGCTTGGCTACAAATCCTTTTCCGTTCATTTTATTGTTTTTTCATTTGCTCTACTTAAAGGTTACGGCCTCTTTACGCGAAATGCGAAAACAAAGTTAATAATTTTTATTGTAAAAATCATCGTTGTTTGCAAATTTTTTATTAACTTTGCATGCTAAATGCGCGAAATAAGCTATTCATCTATACGTATAAATGAAAAGAATATTAAAGGTTTGTATGCTCTTTGCAATGTCTGCGGTGATGCTGACTTCTTGCGGAGAGTATAATAAAGTGCTGAAAAGCACCGATTTGCAATATAAGTTCGACTATGCAAAAAAGGCATACGAGCAGAGAAAATACATGCAGGCAATAACCCTGCTGCAGGATCTGCAGATGCCAATGCGAGGCACGGAAAATGGCGAGGATGCCACATTCCTGCTTGCAATGTCATATTTCGAAAATAAGGATTATCTTAACTCCGGAGTATATTTCAAGAATTACTACCAGCGTTATCCGCGTGGAAAATATGCTGAATTGGCTCGGTTCTACTGCGGCTATGGATACTATCTTGATTCGCCGGAACCTCAGCTTGACCAGACTCTTACGCTGAAGGCAATTGAAGAGTTGCAAGGATTTCTCGATTATTTCCCAAATAGTGACAAGTCCGGATTGGCCAAGAACTCTATTTTTGAAATGCAGGATAAGCTTACACTCAAGCAGCTTCAGAATGCTCAGCTCTATTACAATTTAGGTAATTTCTTGGGCAATAATTATGAATCGTGTGTCATCACTGCAAAAAATGCTCTGAAGGATTATCCTTATTCGAAATATCGGGAAGATTTCGAGATACTGATTCTGAAAGCCAAATATCAGCAGGCGAAAAACTCAGTAGCAGAAAAGAGTGAAGAGCGTTATCGCGATGTAATTGATGAATACTATTCATTTATCAATGCTTATCCAGAATCAAAGAATCTTGCAGAGGCTAAATCGATATTCAACATTGCTTCAAAACACGTAGGAGACTAACTTAGACTCCTCCAATCCAATCGATAAAATCATCACAATCATACGTAAATCATAATTGCATATTATGGACTACAAGAAGACAAATGCACCCCTCACTACGGTGACTCGCGACATGATCGCAATGGCTGAGCAGACTGGAAATGTATATGAGACTGTATGCATCATCGGTAAGCGAGCAAACCAAATTGCCATCGAACTGAAAAAAGAGTTGGAGAAGAAGCTTGCTGACTTTGCTTCAACCGACAATCTTGAGGAGGTATCAGAAAACAGAGAGCAGATTGAGATCTCTCGTTTTTATGAGAAACTTCCAAAGCCGACACTCATCGCAACTCAAGAGTATCTTGAACATAAGTTATACTTCTCCAATCCTCTTAAAGAGCGTGATAAGCTTAACGACTGATGAAGCTGCTTCTCTTTAATCCGGAGACTGAATACGCCCTCGCTTCGGGGGCGTCTTTTTATACTCCTCCGGCCCGTGTAGAGAAATTGAGAAAGGAGTCGCAGTTGCTGCCTGAGAAATGGGCAAAGGAAGGCGATATAATTCTCGTGGACAATACAGAGGGTCTGATATCTGATTTCAGGCTTGCCGAGTGGAATGATCTCGAAAGTATTTTTTCAGAGAATCCTGAATTGGAAATTGAACCATGGGGTTGGAACAGTGCGCTTGTGAGGAAACTTAAGGATCATGGAGTGCCAGTGGAGAAACTTCCAAATGATAGTGCTATTAATATGATAAGGGCATTGGCTCATCGTCGCACTACAGTAGTTCTAACTTCTCTTTGGAATGAAACAGTAGAGGCTCAATTTCGAATAGAAGCAGCAAAGGAACTTAAGAATATAGAAGAGTGCATGGATTTTTATCATGCTAATCCCGGATGCTGGATGAAAGCTCCATGGAGTTCAAGTGGGCGAGGGGTCATCAACACAGCGGCTGATATGACTGAGATCCTTGTGGAGCAATGGTGCAGAGGAATTTTGAGACGACAAGGAAGTGTCATGGGTGAGAAGGGTGCCGATAGAAAATCAGACTACGCAACAGAATGGATGATGAAAGATGGCATACCGGAATATTTAGGACTGTCTTCATTCTCGACAACTAATCGAGGAAAGTATATCTCCAACCACATTATCAGTCAATCTGAAATGAGACTGAAGTTTGATGCTGAATCAAAAGTGAAGATTGAGGATGTAGTGAGGTTGCAGAAAGATATCCTTCAGAATGTAATGAGGGGCTACGAAGGCTTGATGGGTGTGGATATGATAGTGAAGCGAGATGGGAGTCTAATACCATTTGTAGAAGTCAATCTAAGGCGAACGATGGGTATGCTTCATATCATGGAGTAGCCGATACGGAAGAAATCACGCTTAAAATCATTTGGCCTTAACACTTTTGAGTCGTAGACAACAAGGTCTATATCAATAGGGACGTTTCCGGCTCTCCTCATTTCAGGCGTTCTCCCGCGTGTAATCTCATAATCTTTGCATAGAGATTCAAGTCGCTTTGGAGTGGATGAAGTGATGCCGATCGCTACAGCATTCATATACTCCTTGCTTCCTCCATGACAATCAGGAGTGGCATAGACAGAGGAGCATCTGAAATCGGTCAATATTGAGGATAGCCATTTCAATCCTTCTCGGACATTGGCATCCCTATTTCCGAAGTTTGAACCTATGGAAAATACGACTTCTACTACATCAGAAGCATCAGAAAGTGCTGCCGGTGACATCGGTCAGTTCTTTTTCTTCTTAAGAGTGATGATAGATATTTCCGGATTGCTCGCACCTATGCGGAAAGGCATTCCGACTTCTCCCGCCCCAATATTTACATAGAGAGAAGGGTGGTCAAGGTTTCTTTCGAGTCCACCTGTAGTTTCAGGATTTCCGAAGTCTTCAATCTCGCCGATTCCATTTTCAGTGTAGAATCCTCCCCACGTCTGATAGCGAAGCGCGGAGGGTGAGTATCTTTTGCCGAAAGCATCGAAACTCATCTGCATGGCATGAGTGTGTCCGGAAAGCGACAGGTCGATGTTCGTGATTTTTCTCACTTCCTGCACCCAATGCTCCGGATTGTGAGTAAGAAGAATCTTAAAGTTTTTGTCTTTAATGCTTTTTCCATTTTCTGCAGGATATGCTTTCTTAATATCTCCATATTTGCCGAAGGGAGGTTCGCCCCAGTTCTCAACCCCAATGATTGCAATTGAATCTTTTCTTGCACCATTGCGACGGAAAATGAAGTCATGCTCATTATTGAGCATTTTCCATCCGGCATCTGCCTGAAGCTTCTTAAGACTTTCCAGGTTCTCGGCCTTGGCTGCTTGAGAAGGCCAATCTACATAATCACCATAGTCATGATTGCCCAGAATTGAATATACGCCATCGGTGGCTTCAAGTTTGGAAAGAATCTTTGTGAAGGGCTTCACTTCGTCGGCTTTTTGATTGACGAGATCGCCTGTGAATACTATCAGATCAGGCTTGAGATTATTGATGGAGTTCACAAATTCCGATATGAATTTGGTGTCATTGCCCCACGTGCCAAGATGAAGGTCGGATATCTGCACGATCCTATATCCGTCAAAGCTGTCGGGAAGACGCTCGGAATTGACTGTCAGATTAATATTCTGAGTATGAGTGCGAGTGTAGAGTATACCGTGCCATACCAGAGCAAAACCGATAATTCCCAGCAAGGCTCCTACATAATTAAGCCATTTCCATCTTGCCCCTCTGAAAAGAAGAGGTATCCTGCCAAGAAGAGAAAAAATGCAATAGATAAGTTTTGGAATGTAAATGCTCAGATAGACTGTGAGCATCCACATTATGGCATAGACGCCTCCGTCGAGTCCTCTTCGTGGGAGAGCGACTGTAACCCCCAAGAAAATCCAAAGGAGGAATGAAGAGATGGCATACGCGTTGCTCCATGCCCATCTGTTTCTCGACTTACCTTGGCGTATATCAAGCCAGATGTAAAAGTCAACAAGAATGCTTATTACAAAAAGCGTTACTATTACGGCTATCGGCAGTCTCATCACTCAAATCCTCCTAATATTGATTTCAATTTGTTTTTGAGTGGATTGGCATACATGATAAGGATCATCTCCCTCATGAAAGAATGCTCTTCTTCTGTGATTCCTTCCACATCTATTTTCTTGAGCTGACCTTCGAAATAGTCAAGACACTCTTTCTTCTCTTCTTCTGTGTATTTATGTGCGAAGCGTTCGGTAGTGTGCAGAGTGTCGTATGCCACATAATTGATCGGGAATATCTCATATCCGCGATGTATGGCAGAATCAATGAGGGCACAAACGTATTTTGCAGCCTTATTCGAATCTTTAAACTCGCCGATTTCATCTATTCTGACGTTGATGCGGGGAGTGAGCTGGAAATGCACCTTCCCTTTATATTTGAGCATTCCTATTTCCATGGAGAAAAGATCATCCCTTTGCGACTTTTTGAAGTCAGGGTTTCTTTTTCGCAGAAGGAATTCCTTTACTTTAAGGAAGTCGTTGGGGTCATATTCATAGCTTATGGAGACGGGCATAAGATTGATTTCCTTCACCTTATTCATGAAAGACCCTTCCCCTCCCATTGAAAGCATCTTTATGAGAGATTCCTGCGTGTGGTCGCTTGAATCCTTAGCCCTACCTTCCCGCTGGGCTATCCATACTGATTCGTGCTTCTCCATGATGGCATAATGAATATATGCCGACAGTTTCTTGGCAGCTTCGAGACCTTCGCGAAGGCCTGTGTTGCGCTTTACTATGAAGCTATTATTGAGACGTACGAGATCTGAAATCCAATCGAAAACGAGCAGGTTGTTGCCTATTGCAACTTCTGAAGTTGGCCATCCTCTACGGAGGAAACTCAGATTCAGGAATGAAGCGTCGAGGACGATATCCCGATGGTTGGTGATGAATGTATAGTTGAGGGCAGGATTAAAATATTTTACACCTCCAAGAGTTATACCGGATGTGGTGGTCTTTGCCAGCATCTCAAGAAATGGAAACATTATCTTGTGCTGGAAATCATACCGGTTGTTGGTTCTCTTTAATTCATCTATCAATGCAGGGACATCTTCTTGCGGCATCACATAAGAGATGGCATGAAGAAATCCCGGATCTTCTATAAGCTTATCCAAGATCGTGCGGAATACCGAGTCATCGTGAGGAGCTATGTCGCTGAAATCGAAATCCTTATTTATCATCTCAATATCACGTCTATTTTGGGTTGGCGCCATAGGGCGCCTGCATTATTTAGTAACTGTTCTTGCCCGACGTTTTGTATTAGGTCGTGGCGATGAGCATACTCCTGATGCAAAAGCAATATTGCCTATTGCATAATGGACTACTCAATTGCAAAGTTACAAAATATATCCGTAAACTCAAAATGAAAAACCACAGAATTTGCTCGCTGAGCCAATCTTTTTTATAGAAGGCTATGTGCGATTAGAATTTCGAGGCCCGACGATAAAGGATAATGCCT
>CAYNPB010000108.1:0-9354 GCA_964399005.1 uncultured Sangeribacter sp. | reverse complement strand
TACATGCCAGCGGGTGGAGCTGGATGGCCTTGCCCTCGATCATCTTGGGCTGGAATGCCTGGATGCCCAGACGGTGAAGTGTCGGGGCACGGTTGAGCAGCACGGGGTGACCCTTCATGACATGCTCGAGGATGTCCCAGACAACAGGCTCCTTGCGGTCGACAATCTTTTTGGCGCTCTTGACAGTCTTGACAATGCCGCGCTCGATGAGCTTACGGATGACAAAAGGCTTGTAGAGCTCGGCTGCCATATTTTTGGGGATGCCACACTCGTGCATCTTGAGCTCGGGACCGACAACGATAACCGAGCGTGCCGAGTAGTCGACACGTTTACCCAACAAGTTCTGGCGGAAACGGCCCTGCTTGCCCTTAAGCGAGTCGCTCAACGACTTGAGGGGACGGTTGGCCTCGGTCTTGACGGCCGACGATTTGCGCGAGTTGTCGAGCAACGAGTCAACCGACTCCTGAAGCATGCGCTTCTCGTTGCGCAGGATGACCTCGGGAGCCTTGATCTCTATGAGGCGCTTGAGGCGGTTGTTGCGGATGATGACACGACGATAGAGGTCGTTGAGGTCGGAGGTTGCAAAACGGCCGCCATCGAGGGGCACCAGGGGACGCAACTCGGGGGGAATCACGGGCACAGCCTGAAGAATCATCCACTCGGGACGGTTGCGGTGGCGCGAGGCGCGGAACGACTCGACAACCTGCAGGCGCTTGAGGGCCTCGGTCTTGCGCTGCTGTGAGCCGCTTGTGTCGGCCTCGTGGCGCAGCTGATAGGAAAGGTCGTCAAGGTCGAGACGCTGAAGCAGGTCATAGATCGCCTCGGCGCCCATCTTGGCGATGAACTTATTGGGGTCACTGTCCTCGAGAAGCTGATTCTCACGGGGCAGGTTGTCAATCACATTGAAATACTCCTCCTCGGTCAGCAAGTCAAGCGGCTGGATCTCACGCCCGTCGGGCATGGTCGCGCCGCCGGGTTGAATCACGACATAACGCTCATAGTAGATGACAGTGTCAAGCTTCTTTGAGGGGAGACCCAACAGATAGCCGATCTTGTTGGGCAAAGAACGGAAATACCAGATGTGGGCCACGGGCACAACAAGCTTGATGTGTCCCATACGCTCGCGGCGAACTTTTTTCTCGGTCACCTCGACACCACACCGGTCACACACGATGCCCTTGTAGCGGATGCGCTTGTACTTGCCGCAGTGGCACTCATAGTCCTTTACCGGACCGAAGATGCGCTCGCAGAAGAGGCCGTCACGCTCGGGCTTGTAGGTGCGATAGTTGATGGTTTCGGGTTTGAGGACCTCACCGCTCGACTTCTCCAGAATCTCTTCAGGCGAAGCAAGACCGATTGAAATCTTCGAGAACCCGGTTTTTGCTTTATTGTCTTTTCTAAAAGCCATTATTTGACTATATTAAGATATATGCTAACTGTTATTGAATCAATTCTCAAGGTTAATGCTCAGGCCCAGACCGCGCAGCTCGTGCAGCAGCACGTTGAGCGACTCGGGGATGCCGGGAGTGGGCATCGGGTCGCCCTTGACGATGGCCTCGTAGGCCTTTGAGCGGCCGTTGACATCGTCACTCTTGATGGTCAGGATCTCCTGCAGGATGTGGGATGCGCCGAAAGCCTCGAGCGCCCAAACCTCCATCTCACCAAAGCGCTGGCCACCAAACTGGGCTTTACCGCCGAGGGGCTGCTGGGTGATGAGAGAGTACGGGCCGATCGAGCGGGCGTGCATCTTGTCTTCAACCATGTGGCCGAGCTTAAGCATGTAGATCACACCCACGGTGGCCGGCTGGTCAAAGCGCTCGCCGGTGCCGCCGTCATAGAGGTAGGTCTTGCCGTATCGGGGCAGGCCGGCCTTGTCGGTCCACTCGTTGAGGTCGTCGAGAGTCGCGCCGTCAAAAATCGGGGTGGCAAACTTCTCGCCGAGCTCGCGTCCGGCCCAGCCGAGCACGGTCTCAAATATCTGGCCCAGGTTCATACGCGAAGGCACACCCAGCGGGTTCAGGCAGATGTCGACCGGAGTGCCGTCGGCCAGGAAGGGCATATCCTCCTGACGCACGATGCGCGACACGATACCCTTGTTGCCGTGACGGCCGGCCATCTTGTCGCCGACGCTGATCTTACGCTTTTTGGCGATATACACCTTGGCCATCTGCATGACGCCTGAGGGCAGATCGTCGCCTATCGAGATGTCAAACTTGCGGCGGCGCAGCTCGGCGTCAATCTCCTTTGACTTGCGCAGATAGTTGACAATCGTGCGGCGTATCAAGTCGTTCTTGTGAGCGTCGGCTGTCCACTTGCTCAGGTTGATGGTGTCATAGTTGATCTCCTTGAGCACGGTGGCTGTGAAAGCCGAGCCCTTGGGGATAATCTCGGAACCAAGGAAGTCTTTGACACCCTGCGACTTGACATCCTTGGTCAGAGTCATCAGCTTGCTGACCAACAGGTCGCGCAGGTCGTTGAGTTTCTCCTCATACTCCTCGTCGAGCTTGGGCAGGAGCGCGTTGGCGGTCTTCTTGCCCTTCTTTTTCTGGGCGCGCGAGAACAGGTTTGTCCCGATGACCACGCCCTTGAGCGAGGGAGAGGCCTTGAGCGAGGCGTCTTTCACGTCGCCGGCCTTGTCGCCGAAGATGGCGCGCAGCAGCTTCTCCTCGGGAGTCGGGTCGCTCTCACCCTTAGGAGTGATTTTACCGATGATGATGTCGCCGGGCACCACATGAGCGCCCACACGGATGATGCCGCGCTCGTCGAGGTCTTTGGTGGCGTCCTCGCTCACGTTGGGGATATCGCTGGTCAGCTCCTCCATGCCGCGCTTTGTCTCGCGGACCTCGAGAGTGTAGTCGTCGACATGCACCGAGGTCAGGATATCCTCGCGCACGACGCGCTCGTTGAGCACGATGGCGTCCTCATAGTTGTACCCCTTCCAGGGCATGAAAGCCACCTTGAGGTTACGGCCAAGAGCGAGCTCGCCTTTCTCGGTCGAGTAGCCCTCGGTCAGTATGTCACCCTTCTTGACACGGTCGCCCTTGTCGCAGATGGGGCGCAGGTCGATTGTGGTCGACTGGTTGGTCATGCGGAATTTGGGCAGATGATACTCCTTGACGGCATCCTCAAAGGCGACAAACTCGTCGTCCTCGGTGCGGTCATAGCGGATGCGTATCACCGTCGAGTCGACAAACTCTATGGTGCCGTCTCCCTCGGCCATGATCTGGGTGCGGCTGTCGCGTATCAGCTGACCCTCGAGGCCGGTGCCCACGATGGGCGACTCGCTGCGCATCAAAGGCACAGCCTGGCGCATCATGTTTGAGCCCATCAACGCGCGGTTGGCGTCATCGTGCTCCAGGAACGGGATGAGCGACGCGGCAATCGAGGCTATCTGTGTGGGCGACACATCCATCAGCTGCACCTCCTGGGGCGCCACGATGGGGAAGTCGGCGTCAAGACGGGCCTTGACACGGTCGCGCACAAACGTGCCGTCGGCGTTGAGCGGCGCGTTGCCCTGGGCAATCACCTTACCCTCCTCAATCTCGGCGGTCAGGTAGACAACCTCGTCATTATTAAGGTCAACCTTGGCATTCTCCACCTTACGGTAAGGGGTCTCGATGAAGCCCAGGTTGTTGATTTTTGCATAGACACACAGCGATGAAATCAGGCCGATGTTGGGACCCTCGGGGGTCTCGATGGGGCAGAGACGGCCATAGTGGGTATAGTGCACGTCGCGCACCTCAAAGCCGGCGCGCTCGCGCGACAGACCGCCGGGGCCGAGGGCCGACATGCGTCGCTTGTGGGTAATCTCGGCAAGCGGGTTGGTCTGATCCATAAACTGTGACAAGGCGTTGGTGCCAAAGAACGTGTTGATCACGCTCGAGATTGTCTTGGCGTTGATCAGGTCGATGGGGGTGAACACCTCGTTGTCGCGAACGTTCATACGCTCGCGGATGGTGCGCGACATGCGGGCCAGGCCTACGTTAAACTGGTTGTAAAGCTGCTCGCCGACGGTGCGCACACGGCGGTTGCTCAAGTGGTCGATGTCGTCGACATCGGCCTTTGAGTTGATAAGTTCGATGAGATGCTTGATGATGGCGATGATGTCCTCTTTGGTGAGCACCTTGACATCCATCGGAGTTGTCAGGTCAAGCTTCTTGTTGATGCGGTAACGGCCAACCTCGCCCAGGTCGTAACGTTTCTCGGAGAAAAACAGGTTGTTGATCACCTCGCGGGCACTTGCCTCGTCGGGGGCGTCGGCGTTACGCAGCTGGCGGTAGATCTCCTGAACGGCCTCTTTCTCGCTCAGGGTCTTGTCTTTTGACAGGGTGTTGGCGATGATCGAATAGTCGGTCTGTGCCGGCTCGTCGCGCTCGACAAGGATAGTCTGGACACCGCTGTCGATGAGCTGCTCGATCATATCCTCCTCGAGCACAGTCTCGCGGTCAAACAAAACCGAGGTGCGCTCCATCGTGGTCACCTCGCCGGTGTCGGAGTCGACAAAGTCTTCGGTCCAACGCTTGGTGACGCGCGCCGCGATCTTGCGGCCGAGCGCCTTCTTGAGATTGGTCTTGTTGACCTTGATCTCTTCAGAGTTTCCGAAGATGCCTATGATATCCTCATCGGTCTCCAGACCAATGGCACGCAGAAGAGTTGTCACCGGCAACTTCTTCTTGCGGTCGATATAGGCATACATCACATTGTTGATGTCAGTTGCAAACTCGATCCACGAGCCTCGGAAGGGGATGATGCGGGCCGAGTAGAGCTTGGTGCCGTTGGCGTGGGTGCTTTGACCGAAGAAAACGCCCGGCGAGCGATGCAACTGAGACACGATGACACGCTCGGCACCGTTTATCACAAAAGTGCCTTTGTCAGTCATATAGGGTATCGAACCCAAGAATACATCCTGGATTACGGTTGCAAAATCCTCGTGGTCGGGATCGGTACAATACAGTTTCAGTTTGGCCTTCAGGGGCACACTGTAGGTTAAGCCGCGCTCAAGACACTCCTCGATGGTGTAGCGGGGAGGATCGATATAGTAGTCCAAAAACTCGAGCACGAAATTATTGCGGGTGTCGGCGATAGGGAAATTCTCCGAAAACACCTTATAAAGCCCTTCGTTATTACGTTTTTCGGGGGGTGTGTCAAGTTGCAGGAAGTCTTTGAACGACTGTAGCTGCACCTCAAGAAAGTCGGGATAAGGAAGCGGATTCTTTACCGACGCAAAATTTACACGGGGTTTATCTAAAGAAACTGACATCTAAAATATTAACGTTAAAGGGAACTCTGTGATAATTATTTCATGCAAGCCGGCGCGGGCTGCCCCCGCCTGGCCTCACATTGATACTGGGCCGTTGAAAACCTGAACATGACCCGGTCAAAACGATCGGGCAAAGATCAAGCCAAAAATTGTCAACCAACCACAAAAAAACCGAAAAAGAGTTTAAAAACCTCATCATCCTGACGGTGCAGGCGGCGCCTGCCGACAACCCGCGTCAACGCATTGAACAACATCACCCGGCGAGATCGCCAAGAGCGCCGACGCGCGGCGTCAAAAGATGAAAAAACACTCTGTTTTACCCTGTGGTTTACCTGCCAAACAGGCCGGCCCGATGGTCTGCTATAGTTGAAAGTTAAATTATAGCACAAAAAGGTTAAGAATCAACCTTGTCGGTGATTCTTAACCCATTTACCTGAAACTCAGGCAGGTATTATTTAAGTTCTACCTCAGCGCCAGCCTCTTCGAGCTGTTTCTTCAGGCCCTCGGCATCAGCCTTGGCGAGACCTTCCTTAACAACGCTGGGAGCGCCGTCTACCATCTCTTTAGCCTCTTTCAGGCCGAGACCGGTCAGTTCCTTAACGAGCTTAACAACAGCGAGCTTGCTTGCGCCGGCTGCCTTGAGCACTACGTCAAATGATGTCTTCTCCTCCTCAGCGGCGGCACCGGCGGCGGGACCGGCAGCAACTGCTACAGCAGCAGCGGCGGGCTCGATGCCATACTCGTCCTTGAGAATCTGAGCAAGTTCGTTAACTTCCTTAACGGTGAGGTTCACTAATTGTTCTGCAAAAGCTTTCAAATCTGCCATTTTAGTATGTTTTTATTTGTTATTTTTCTGTTTGGAAAATGATTGATGTGAGAAGAGAGTGAGAGTGGAAAAACCGTCCTGACAGGTCGTGACGACCTTCGGATATCAGTCCTCCTTCTTTGAGAGAGTCTCCAGGATGCCATGCAGCTTGCCGGCGCCGCTCTGAAGAGCAGAGATAACATTCTTGGCCGGTGACTGCAGAAGGCCGATAACGTCGCCGATAAGCTCGTTCTTGCTCTTGATAGCGGTGAGGGCATCGAGCTGGTCAGCGCCAACATAGATGGTCTCCTCAACGTATGCTGCCTTGAGCTTGGGCAGAGCGTCGGGATTCTTGTCCTTCTTGGTAAACTCCTTTATCAGCTTGGCAGGGGCATTGCCTGTGTTTGAAAACATAAGCGATGTCGCCCCGTGCAGGGCGCCGATAAGCTCGGTGTAGTCACCCTCAAGCGATTCAAGAGCCTTCTTGAGCAGTTTGTTCTTAACCACTACAAGCTTGATGTCGTTCTTGAAACACTCGCGGCGCAGCTCAGAGGTCCTAGCGGCGTTGAGGCCGGCGGTCTCTGTCAGGTAAAAGCAGCTATACTCCTTGAGGGTATCTGCGATCTTTTCTATAATAATTGCCTTATCTTCTTTTTTCATTGCTGCAATAGTCTTTAAAATTAGTCATCGATTGACTTAGAGTCAACCTTAACACCGGGACTCATTGTGCTCGAAAGATAAATGCTCTTAATATAGGTGCCCTTGGCTGTGGCAGGCTTGAGCTTGATCAACGTGTTGATAAACTCACGCGCGTTGTCGCGTATCTGCTCAGGGGTGAAAGACACTTTGCCGATCGACGAGTGAACTATACCGTTCTTGTCAACCTTGAAGTCAATCTTACCCTTCTTAACCTCCTCGACGGCCTTTGCAACATCGTTGGTCACGGTGCCGCTCTTGGGGTTAGGCATCAAGCCACGCGGACCGAGCACTCGACCCAGCGCGCCGATCTTGGGCATAATAGCAGGCTGAGTGATGATCACATCAACATCAGTCCATCCACCTTTGATCTTGTCGATATACTCGTCAAGACCAACATAGTCGGCACCGGCTGCCTTGGCAGCGGTCTCGGCATCGGGGTTGCAGAGCACAAGCACCTTAACCGTCTTACCGGTTCCATGAGGCAGTGTCACGACACCGCGCACCATCTGGTTTGCCTTTCGGGGGTCAACGCCAAGTCTCACATCGATGTCAACAGAAGAGTCAAACTTGGTGAAAGTGATCTCCTTCACCTTCTCTCCGGCTTCTTTGAGTGTGTAGGCCTTCCCAGCTTCAATCTTCTCTAAGGCAACCTTTTGATTTTTAGTCAGCTTACTCATTGTTCAATTGAAGTTTTATCAGTTATTTTCAGGGAACGCTCCTTTAACGGTGATACCCATACTTCTGGCTGTACCGGCAACCATACGCATTGCCGATTCTACGGTAAAACAGTTCAAATCGGGCATTTTGTCTTCAGCAATAGCCTTCACCTGATCCCAGGTCACCTCGCCAACCTTGTTACGGTTGGGCTGGGCTGAACCGCTCTTGAGCTTGGTAGCCTCAAGCAACTGGATCGCTACAGGAGGGGTCTTGACTACAAAGTCAAATGACTTGTCGGTAAAGTAAGTGATCACTACCGGCAAGACCTTTCCGGCCTTATCCTGGGTGCGGGCATTGAATTGCTTGCAAAACTCCATGATGTTGATGCCCTTTGAACCCAGCGCGGGTCCTACTGGCGGCGACGGATTTGCAGCTCCGCCTTTAATCTGCAATTTGATCTGTCCAGCAATTTCTTTAGCCATTTTTTTAATTCTATTTATTGATTTGAATAACGCTCATTCAACTCCTCCAGACACACTCCGGCCATCGTAACCTGCCGAAAGTTGCCCCGCCCGGCTATGGTGGAAGCTCACCGGACCCGGCACGTGTGAGTGCAGTAACGTCTTATTCGCGCTCTACTTGTGAATTTTCCAACTCAAGGGCGGTCTTGCGTCCGAAGATCTTGACCATCACTTTGAGCTTTTTCTTCTCTTTGTTAACCTCCTCGATCACCCCGATGAAACCCTGGAAAGGTCCTGAGTTTACCTTGACACTCTCGCCAACGATAAAGTCGTTGGTCTCATCGGTGATCTCTACCATCTCGTCGGCCATGCCAAGCATACGCTTGACCTCGCTCTCTCTCAATGGCTCGGGCTCGGCGTTCTTATCCTTGCCCCTGAGGAAGTCGATAACGTTTGTGGTGTTGCGCAAAATGTGCATCGTCTCTCCATGCAAAATCGCCTCTACAAAGACATAGCCGCTGTAGAGGTTCTTTTCCTTGATGACCTTCTTGCCATTGCGCATGGTCATCACCTTCTCGGTGGGGATCAAGACTTGAAAAACAGAGTTCCCTAAGTCGGTGTTACGAATAGCCGCGTCAAGCAACTCCTTGACTTTTGCCTCCTTGCCAGATATGGCCCTGAGCACATACCATGCCCGACGCCTCCCTGACAATACGTTCACTTCAGGTTTCTTATCCTCGGTCTCCATCTTTCAATCATTCTCTATTAGTTACCAAAACCATAGATGAAGTGCATGATCAAATCAATGATCTCGTCCATCACCCACACTATCAGGGCCAAAATAACCGAGGCAATCAAGACTATGATCGCGCTCTTGATCAACTGACCCTTAGTTGGCCAAGAAGTCTTATATCGTAGCTCGGTATAAGACTCCTCAATATCTTTAATCAGTTTCATTCTATATTATTGTTTTTGCACGGGACGAGAGACTCGAACTCCCGACACCCGGTTTTGGAGACCGGTGCTCTACCAACTGAGCTAGTCCCGTATTTCAGATTGAAGCGGCCGCTAAGCCTGGGCCTTACAGGCCGCTTCAATCGTATATTGGGTTAATCGACTGTATTAGTCAAGGATCTCGGTGATCTGGCCCGAACCTACGGTGCGGCCGCCCTCACGGATGGCGAAACGCAGACCCTGGTCACATGCTACCGGGTTGATCAGGTCGACTGTGATCTCAACGTGGTCGCCGGGCATTACCATCTCAACACCCTCGGGGAGAGTGATCTCACCGGTCACGTCAAGTGTGCGGATGTAGAACTGGGGACGGTAGTGGTTGTGGAACGGAGTGTGACGGCCACCTTCCTCTTTCTTGAGGATATAGACAGAAGCTTTGAACTTGCTGTGGGGCTTAACAACACCCGGGTGGCAGATTACCATACCACGCTTGATATCTTTCTTGTCGATACCGCGGA
>CAYNPB010000107.1:0-9424 GCA_964399005.1 uncultured Sangeribacter sp. | reverse complement strand
CATACAGCGACCTCACTGGCGAACGTGGTAGCCTTATGGGTGCTATCCAGGGTCTTTTCCTTGCTCAGTATGAAGTGCTTCGTGAGAATGGCCACACTCCTTCAGAGGCATTCAACGAGACAGTTGAGGAGCTGACTCAGTCACTCATGCCTCTTGTAGCAAAGAAGGGTATGGACTGGATGTATGCAAACTGCTCTACTACAGCTCAGCGTGGCGCACTTGACTGGATGACTCCTTTCCACGACGCTATCAAGCCGGTGATGCAGCAGCTCTACAAGAGCGTGGCAGATGGCATTGAGGCTCAGAATTCAATCGACTCAAACTCCAAGAAAGACTACCGTGAGGGTCTGGAGAAAGAGCTTAAGGATCTCCGCGAAAGCGAAATGTGGCAGGCAGGCGCTACAGTGCGCAGCCTTCGCCCGGAAGGAAACTAATATTAATTCATAATTCATAATGCATAATTATTTCTGCTAAAGCTAAACAATATATTATGCATTATGCATTATGAATTATGCATTAAAATTGGGAGACGGGAGACCGTTTCCCAAATTTTTTTCTGCCGTCTCGATTTGGATATCGTCATAGAGCCCGAGGTCGATGAAACTTTGGAGTAGGGTGGGGCCACCTTCCACCATCAAGGATGTCACCCCCTCTCTATATAGTTCACGCATCTGCTCTTCCAGATCATGGCGTGGCTCTACACGTCGGGGTGCGCGACCTGGCCAGTGTCTGCAATCGAGCCGTGGCTTATCGATCTCCAATGTGTTTTTCCCTACCATGATGGCATCCACCATCGAGCGTCGACGATGCATCCATACGGAAGAGACTGGAGTGGAGAATTTTACCGGATAAGGATGTCCGTCTTTATCAAGCCCTGCCATGAATCCATCCGCGCTCTCAGCCCATTTAAGTTGAATCCATGGGCGCCCAAGTCGATGGGCCGTAAGAAATCTTACGTTGAGTGCATCGCATTCTTCGCGCAGCACATCTTCGGTCACTTCGATGCCTGCTTCGCGAAGCATCCTTATGCCACGCCCACTCACTTCAGGAAAGGGGTCTGCGCTCCCTACCACCACTCGCGGAATGCCGGTCTTGATTATAAGCCCGGCGCATGGTGGAGTCTTACCATAATGGGAGCAAGGCTCAAGAGTAACATAGATAGTGGAGTCGGAAAGAAGCTGACGGTCGGATTCCTTTACGGAATTGATGGCGCAAACCTCTGCATGAGGACCTCCGTATCTGTGATGATACCCTTCTCCGATGATTTTGCCGTCGGAAGCCACTATCACGGCTCCTACCATTGGGTTGGGTGAGACAAGTCCCTCTCCAAGCCTGGCAAGCTGGAGGGCTCGATTCATATATTTGGTGTTGATATGCATACTGATAAAGATTTTTACAAAATTAGCCAAAAATAGGAGAATATGCAAGTGTAAGGTCATTAAGATGGGGGAGTGACTTAAAAGTTGTTAAAATCGGGCCATTTGGGGGAGTATGGCGAAAAAAGTTGCCTTCTAATGTCGTATTATTTGGCAAATAATGTTAATTTTGCAAGTTGAAACTACGCGCATCAGCGTTTAAAATATAAGCTTGTGAACCTAAAGAATTCATTATTAAGTGGTTTGATGCTATCAGCATGCATCGCAATGCTGATTGGCAGTCTATCCTCGTGCAATAAGAAGGAGGATCCTGAAGAGGAAATATACATGCCTGCATCCGCTGTGGCTGTCACTAATTTCAGCCTCCAATCCAAAAGCGGATCAAAAGTGCAGCTTGACTCCGTGTTTTTCTCAATCGATCTCAACAAAGGTGTGATATTTAATGCCGATTCCCTTCCTAAGGGTACGGATGTCACCCGACTGGTTCCTGTCATCAGCTATACATCTTCAGCTTCCGCTGTCAAGCTTACCCAGACCGGAGGCGTGACTACCGGCGAGATTGACTACAAGGCAAATCCTACGGATTCTGTCGACTTCTCAGGCAAGGTGATGCTGACCATCACCGCAGAAGACCAGAAGACTGTGCGCTCCTATGATATAAAGGTCAATGTGCACCAGGTGGAGTCTGACACGCTTTTCTGGGATGAAATGGCAAAAAAGGAGTTGCCATCGCAAAATGCTAATCCAATATCGCAAAAGACAGTGCAATGCAACAGCAAGACCTATTCTCTTATTAGGGAAGCTGACGGTAGCTATACTATTGCTGTGGCTGCCGACCTCCTGAATGGAACATGGACACAGCAAGCATTGGCTTTGGACTTTGAGCCGAATGTGCGTTCTCTCAATGCAGCATCGGATCATTTATATATCCTTGATGTCAACGGGAATCTTCACTCTTCGGCCGACGGCATCACATGGGATAATGTCACGAGGGATAATAAGGATGTAAAATGGACCAACATCATCGGTGCATATGGTGATGCTTTGTTGGGTATAAGAGATGAAGCAGGAGTGCTGAAGCACACATGCTGGCCCGTGGATGCCGGGTATGAAGAGATGGATGTAAGCTCAGACTTCCCCGTGCAGGATTATTCAGATTTTGTGCAGTTCAGCAATCGTTGGACCACACTTCCGATAGGATTTATGACAGGCGGACGACTACGCGACGGTCAGATTACCGACAAGACCTGGGGCTTCGACGGCGACCATTGGGTAGTGCTCTCCGAGGGTATGACGCCGGCCGTGGCAGGAGCTGCTCTTGTGCCATACTTCGTGTATCGCAAGACATCTTCTTCTTTGGTGCAGACAGAGTTTTCTGTCTGGATGCTGATCGGCGGCCTTGGAGCAGATGGCAAGTGCAATCGCAAGATTTATGTCTCGTATGACAATGGTGTCAACTGGTATGCCGCAGAAACTCACATGCAACTTCCCGACTATTTTCCGGGATTGTGGAATCTTGACGGATTCATGGTAGAGTGGCCCAAGGAGGCTTCTCTTAAAGATAACTGGACCGTAACGCCCGGCAGGACATTGAACACTATGGCACGTGTCAGCTACAAAGTTGAAGACTATAAGGTGTACTGGGATTGCCCATACATCTATATATTCGGAGGAAACAAGGAAAACGGACAGCTTAATAATGAGGTGTGGCGAGGGGTGCTCAACCGCCTTACCTTTACCCCCATATTCTGATAAGAAATGAAGAGACTCGTCTTGGTCATATTTATCACCGCACTCTCTGTCGGGGCCGGCCATACGGTTTCGGCTCAGGAAGACTATCGGTTTGATGCCGGTGGCGGTATCGGTATGACAGGATACCTCGGTGATGCCAATACGTCAAATCTTTGGAGCAATCCCGGATTTGACGGGACATTGCTTTTCAGATACCTGCGCAGTCCGAGGATTGCTTTCAAGACGGGATTTTATGTCGGCACTCTTTCCGGCAACACCGAAAATATGACAGACGTTTTGCCGGATGCATCCCAATTTAAGTTCTCGACTACGTTTTTTGAACTCTGTGAGATGTTTGAGTTCAATTTCTTCAACTATGGAATGGGAGAGCGATACAGGAAACTGAAACGCTGGAGTCCATACATCACTGCCGGTGTCGGCGCGACGTTGTGGCTCACAGATGGCTATACCGGCGGGGCTTTTACACTCCCTTTCGGGATAGGCGCAAAATATAAGATCAATCAGAGGCTCAACATCGGTGTGGAATTCCTTATGAAGAAGACATTTGCCGATCGACTTGACGGCAAGATGCTTGATGATCCTCATGCAATCAAGTCGGGGTTTGCAAAAAACACCGACTGGTATTCAACTTTGTCGGTGACGTTGAGCTATGAATTCTCAAAGCGTTGCGCCACCTGCAACTATAGATAAAAACAAAGACTCCAAATGGAAACACTTGAAGATATACTTGGCAGACTCGATATGACACGCATTCCGCGCCATGTGGCAATGATCATGGACGGCAATGGAAGGTGGGCTAAAAATCGCGACAAGGTGCGCAGTGATGGCCACTATGAGGGTATCACCAGTGTGCATAATGTCACGGCTCTTTCATCTGATCTGGGCATGGAGTATCTCACTCTATACGCTTTCAGCACTGAAAACTGGAATCGCCCGAAGGAGGAGGTGGACACTCTTATGACCATCATCGGGTGGGCCATAGCCAGGGAACTTCCGGAGCTTCTTCGCAACAACGTGAAGATCAATCTTCTTGGCGACATAGAGAGGGTGCCGGAAGGTCCGCGGGCAGAATTATATGATTCTCGCGATAAGACTGCACATTGCACCGGATTGCAACTGAATATCTGCATCAGCTACTCTTCAAGATGGGAAATTGCGGAAGCCGCACGCAGGATAGCGAGAGAAGTAGCGGAAGGAAAACTTTCTCCCGATGATATAGATGAGGAAATATTCAGCAATCATCTCGCCACAGCCGGAATGCCGGATCCTGATCTCCTGATCCGCACAGGAGGGGAGGAGAGAATCAGCAACTACCTCCTATGGCAGATAGCGTACAGTGAGTTATATTTCACTCCCACTCTCTGGCCTGATTTCGGTAAAAAGGAGTATGCCCTCGCTCTCGTCGACTTTCAGCAGCGCGAACGGAGGTTTGGAAAGACCTCTGAGCAGGTAGCTCAATAAGATTGTGAGGTTTCTTACTTCTACATCTTGCAAACATAAATGACAATTCAGACAATTTGACAACTAAGATATGACTTTGACCAGAACGCTAAGAAGGATAATGCTTGCGGTAATAGCACTCGCCGCCAGCCTTCCCGTAGTGGCTCAGACCCCTAACAATGATACAATTTATTCTCCGGATATCATCTATAGCCCTATCCCAAAGGTGTATGAGATAGCCGGAATAAAGGTGACCGGTGTGCCAGACGTGGAAGATTACGTCATTATCGGATATTCCGGCCTTTCGGTAGGAGAGAAGGTGGAAATACCCGGTGATGCCATCTCTACGGCTGTGAAGCGTTTCTATCGTCAGGGCCTCTATTCCAAAGTTGAAATCAACCTTGAGAAGGTGGTTGGAGACAAGGCTTGGCTTGAGATCTCCCTGAAGCAGCAGCCACGAATGGCAGAAATACGCTTTACAGGTGTAAAAGGGGGTGAGAAAAAAGATCTTCTCGAGCGTCTTGGTGTAGAGAAGGGGCAGCAGCTTACTCCTAATATCGTAGCGCGCATCATTCAGGTTGTCAAGCAATATTATTCTGACAAGGGTTTTAAGAATGTAGTGGTCACTTCTTCCCAGCAGCCCGACCTGTCGCAGGAGAATTATGATTTTCTGACTATCAATGTCGATCGCCATAGCAAAGTCAAAGTGCATAAGATATATGTCAATGGCAATCATGTGCTTTCAGACCGTAAGTTCAAGAATGCCATGAAGAAGACCAATGAGAATCACGATATTCTCAATCTCTTCAAGCAGAAGAAATTTGTTGATTCCGACTATGCCGACGATAAGGTGCGCATCATCGAGAAGTATAATGAGCTCGGCTATCGTGATGCTGAGATCATCAGCGATTCAGTGGTCAAATACGACGACAAGGAGGTGGATATCTATCTCACTGTAGATGAGGGTGACCGTTACTATATCAAGGATATCGACTGGGTCGGCAACACGGTTTATTCTACCGAGTTCCTGAATCAGGTGCTTGGTATGTACCCTGGCGATGTCTACAATCAGAAGCGACTCAGCAAGCGCACGATGGAAGATGACGATGCTGTAGGCAATTTCTATCTCGACAACGGATATCTCTTCTTCCAGCTCGTGCCTATCGAGCAGCAAGTGACGGGCGACAGCATCTCTCTCCTTATGCGAATCTATGAAGGTCAGCCGGCAAAGATCAATAAGGTTGTCATCAATGGCAACGACCAGCTTTACGAGAAGGTGATCCGACGTGAATTGCGTGTGAAGCCGGGCGATCTTTTCTCGAAACGTGCCCTTATGAACTCTGCCCGAGAGATTGCAGCCTCAGGACACTTTGATCCGGAGACAATGGGAGTCAACCCCATAACCAACGATGCCGATGGCACGGTGGATATCGTCTTCGATCTCGAGCAGAAAGCCAACGATAAGGTGCAGCTCTCGCTCGGATGGGGCCAGACCGGTGTGACGGGTCAGGTGGCTCTATCATTCTCCAACTTCTCAATCAAGAATCTTTTCAATCCGCAAAGCTATCGAGGCATAATCCCACGTGGCGACGGACAGACTTTCTCAATTTCAGCTCAGACCAATGCCAAGTATTATCAGAGCTACAACATAAGCTTCTTTGATCCTTGGCTTGGAGGTAAACGACCGAATTCATTCTCGTTTTCTGTAGACTATAGCCGCTCTACGGGCGTAAATAGCCGCTTCTATAATCAGAACTGGCTCAATTCATACTCCGCATATCCTTATTATGGCGGATCTTATATGAACAACTCCCAGTATTATTACCAGAATGCCTACGACCCCAATAAGGTGCTTCAGCTTGCCGGCATTTCCGTTGCATATGGCTCGCGTCTCACTTGGCCCGACGACATGTTCCAGTTCCAGGTTTCGTTGGCCTACCGCTGGTATTACCTTAAGAATTGGGATTACTTGCGCTTCATGAATACCGGATCGGCCAACTCCGTAGTGCTTGGTCTGACACTAAGCCGCAACACCACCGACCAGCCTATCTATCCGCGCAGTGGCTCAAGCTTCCTGCTTTCTCTTCAGATGACTCCCCCTTGGACATCGTTCCGAAAAGGTCATGACTGGAAGAAACTGGTGGAAGAGGCTAATGCCCGCGATGTGAAGGCTCAGGCAGAGGTCTATAAATGGATAGAGTATTGGAAACTTAAGTTCCAGGCCAAGACATTCACTCCGCTCACCAATCCTGATGGCAACTGGACGCTCGTGATGATGACGAAGGCTGACTTCGCTCTCCTTGGCTCCTACAATAAGTATGTGAAGTCGCCGTTTGAGACATTCTACTTTGGTGGTGATGGTATGACCGGCAGCTACACCTATGCGACAGAGACAGTTTCGATGCGTGGCTACGAGAACGGTCAGTTCACACCTTACTATTATGAGGCATATGCCTATTCGAAGTTTACGTTTGAGCTCCGTTTCCCATTCATGTTGCAGCCCAATACTACCATCTTCGCTCTTGCTTTTGCTGAGGCAGGTAATGCTTGGACTGACATAAGGGACTTCGCGCCATTCAATCTTAAGCGCTCGGCAGGTGTGGGTATCCGTCTCTACCTCTCGATGCTCGGTTTCCTCGGCATTGACTGGGGCTATGGTTTCGACAAGGTTTGGGGACGCCGCGGCGGTGGCAATCTCCACTTCGTGCTCGGCCAGGAATTCTAATTATTGCGTATCGCGTATTGCGTATCGCGTATCGCGTATGGAGTGGAGCGCAGGGAGATATTTAAACTTTAAATGCTTATAGTTGTCTTTAAAGTAGTATGTAAAACTTAAAAATAGAAATAACATGAAGAAACTTATCATATCGTTGGCCTTGGCAGTGACAGCAGTCCTGGGCGCATATGCCCAGAAGTTTGCTCTTGTAGATATGGACTATATACTACGTAATGTGCCGAGCTATGAGATGGCAAATGAGCAGCTCAATCAGGTATCCCAGCGTTGGGAGCGTGAAGTGACGGAGCTCTCTAAAGAAGCAGAGACCATGTATAAGAATTATCAGTCGGAAATGATATTCCTGACTGACGATCAGAAGAAATCGCGCGAGGAGGAACTTGTAGCAAAAGAAAAGCAGGTGACTGATCTTAGATATAAGTATTTCGGTCCGGAAGGTGAGCTCTTCAAGAAGCGTCAGAGCCTGATGAAGCCTATTCAGGAGGATGTCTACAACGCAGTGAAGGCTGTGTGTGAAGAAAAGGGATATCAAGTGATTTTCGACCGTGCTTCCTCGCAGAGCATCGTCTTCGCTTCGCCCAAGATTGATGTGAGCAATGAGGTGCTTGCGAAACTCGGCTACTCAAAGTGAGCTTGTCTAAGCATATATACGAATACATAGATAATTAACAATAACAAATAAATCAAACAGAAAAAGAAATGATTAAGAAAGTACTTTTGGCCATCGCGCTTATCTGCCCGATGCTTCTCTCCGCCCAGACTCTTAAGATCGGACTTGTAGACATCGACGCTATCGTTCAAGCAATGCCTGAGACCACAGCTGCTCAGAATCAGGTGAAGGAAGTGAGCGACAAGTATGATGCTGAGTATAAGAAACTCACCGAAGAGATGAATCGTCTCGTGACAGAGTATCAGAACATGGCTGAAAATGAGCTTCCAGCTATCAAGGAGCGTAAGACTCGTGAGCTCAGCGACTATCAGCAGAAGATCCAGCTTTTTGAGCAGACTGCGATGCAGGATCTCCAGAAGATGAACAATGATCTCATGGGCCCAATCATGCAGAAGGTAAGCCAGGCTGTAGAAAGCGTTGGCCGTGAGGGGAGCTATTCTCTTATCCAGATCTACAATCCGCAGCTCGTGCTCTATCGTGCAGAGCCTGTAGAAGACATCACTCCTGCTGTAAAGGCTAAACTTGGTGTAAAGTAATTTAGATGTTGAAATTGTGTTGAATCCGACACTATGACGGACTATCATGAAGATATAATGGCGGGAGCGGAAGCTTCCGCCATTTCCGTAGGTGATCCCACAGGGAAGATAGGTGTCTTTGATTCGGGATATGGAGGTCTAACCATACTCAGGGAATTGCGCAAGACTCTTCCGGATTATGATTATCTCTATTTGGGAGACAATGCCAGGGCTCCCTATGGGTCAAGGAGTTTTGAGGTGATATATAGGTATACGCTCGAGGCTGTCAAGGAGCTTTTCAGGCGTGGGTGTCCTCTCGTGATCCTTGCTTGCAACACGGCATCGGCAAAGGCGTTGCGTACGATTCAGCAGAAGGACCTTCCCGGGATTGACCCGACACGGAGGGTTTTGGGTGTAATTCGTCCTACGGTTGAGATTCTGGATAAAGTGTCGCGTTCAGGGCACATCGGTGTCCTTGGCACCCCCGGCACTATTGCCAGCAACTCGTATGTGTTGGAGACAAAGAAGCTTTTCCCTGAGATGACGGTGACTCAACAGGAATGTCCATTGTGGGTGCCTATAGTCGAAAATTCGGAGGCTGATGGCGATGGGGCTGATTATTTCGTGAAGAAGTATATAGATTCGCTGATGGCGAAGGACCCGGATGTGGATACTCTCGTCTTGGGCTGCACGCATTATCCCCTACTCGTAGATAAGATACGCCGATATGCTCCTGAGGGAATCCGGATTCTGGAGCAGGGGCGTTTGGTGGCTGAATCGTTGAAAGATTACTTGCGGCGTCATCCTGAGATGGAGCAAAGACTTTCCAAGAGTGGTACGGCTGAGTTTCTGACGAGTGAGAATCCGGATAAATTCGATTCTCTTGCCTCAATCTTTACCCGTCATCCAGTCCGGTCGCAGCGTTGCACTCTCGACT
>CAYNPB010000106.1:0-9473 GCA_964399005.1 uncultured Sangeribacter sp. | reverse complement strand
CATAGAATTCTTTCCATTCAGAAGCAGCCCAAGTCGGCATATGCACACCGTTGGTGACATATCCAACATGGCTTTCAGCGGGATCATAACCTTTCCATACGCCTGCAAACATCTTCTTAGACACTTCTCCATGGAGCCAGCTAACACCGTTAGCTTCCTGACAAGTGTTAAGAGCGAATACGCTCATAGAGAACTTCTCATTGCTATCCGGATTCTCGCGACCCATGTTCATGAGATCTTGCCAAGAGATGCCGAGTTTAGCAGGATATTCACCCATATACTTACCAAAGAGGCTTTCGTCGAAATAGTCGTGACCTGCGGGCACCGGAGTGTGAACGGTATAGAGTGAGCTTGCACGCACCACTTCGAGAGCAACGTTGAATGGGAGATGATCGTTCTGCACGTATTCAACGAGGCGCTGGAGATTGAGAAGAGCTGCGTGGCCTTCGTTAGCATGATAAAGATCAGTATGAATGCCGAGTTTATTGAGCATATACATACCACCGATGCCGAGAAGATACTCCTGCTTGATACGATTTTCCCAGTCGCCACCATAAAGCTTGTGAGTGATTGGGCGATCGTATTCAGAGTTCATGTCAAAATCAGTATCGAGCAGATAAAGCTTCATGCGGCCAACATTTACACGCCATACATGGCAGTAGATGATACGACCTGGGTAAGGAACCTCAAGAATCATGGGCTGACCATCTTCACCGAGGACTGCCTCAATTGGAAGCTGGTCGAAGTTCTGAGGCTCATAGTTAGCGATCTGCTGCCCATCAAGGCTGAGGCTCTGCTGGAAATATCCGTAACGATATAGGAAGCCAACGGCAGTCATATTAATACGGGAGTCAGAAGCCTGCTTGATGTAGTCGCCTGCGAGCACACCAAGACCACCGGAGTAGATCTTGAGGCAAGAGCAAAGACCATATTCCATGGAGAAATAAGACACGGAAGGGAGGTCGTTGCGCATTGGCTGCTTCATATAGTCCTGGAACATCTTGTAGACCTTGTCGATGCGGTCCATCCAGAGTTTGTCGTTCTGTATTTCCTGAAATCTTTCGTAGCTGAGCTGCTGAAGAAGCATCACAGGATTTTCGCCTGTGGCGCGCCAGAGATCATGGTCGAGGTCGCGGAAGAGGTTTTTAGCCTCGCTATTCCACACCCACCAAAGGTTTTTGGAGATCTCCTCAAGCGGACGAAGCTTCTTGGGGAGAGAATTAGATACCACCATATTATGCCACTGAGGCTGGTTGGCGTTGCTTACTTGAAGTTTCATAAAAATTATAATTATAGATTTTTATTTCTTATATATTATCAGATCATTCTTAATGATCGGAAAGATCAGATTTGACAGAAGATTCTGATAGATTATTTCATTCTTAGGTTTCTGTTTGCTTCAGCTATTTTGAAAGCCTCGTCGTATTTTTCGATAAAGAGCTTCCAGTCAGCGAGTGCTGCAGTAGCAGAGGCGGCTTTAGATACAGCTTCCACAGTCTTCTTGTCGGCTCCTGAGAAAGACTCAAGAGTATTCGAAATGTTCTTGACGGTATCCCAATAGCTCTGATCATTACGAGGAGCAACAACAGTACCTGTCTTGACAAGAGAATCTATTGGAGACTCGATTTTTGCTCCTGCCACATCAGACTCAACCCACTGGCCAAAACCGGACTTATCGGTTGTGACTGTAGGCACTCCGAAAGCGATGCTTTCAAGCGGAGTGTATCCCCAAGGTTCATAGTAGGAAGCAAAGACAGTAATGTCAAGAGCCGGCAGGATATCATAGTAAGTGATATTTACGATTCCGTCCGCTCCATCAAGATAGCAAGGGATGAAGATTGTCTTCACTTGCCCTTGTCCTGAGAGCTGCCCCTCAGCTTCGAGCTGACCGATTCTGCGACAAGCAGGGTCAGAGTCTTCATTGTTGAGACGATGGGTTAGATAATCGGGGGAAACAGAAAGTGAGCCTTTCTGGTTGAGATCGATCAGAAGTTCTCCGTTTGGCTCTTTCACCCAAGCCGGAACAAGCACAAGAGCGAGTATGTCGCGGCGGGCAACCGCACCGCTTCTTGAGAGTTCTGCCATGCTATCGAGGAAAACGTCGAGACCTTTGTTGCGGTATTCGTTTCGTCCTGAAGTAGCAATAATCAAAGTATCATCGCTCCATTTCTTTCCCGTCAACTTCTCAGCTATCTCAAGAATACGCTTTCTTCCTGCATTGCGGAGAATGGTATAATTGCGTTTTGAAGGTACGAAATCAGGTTCAAAACCATTAGGAGTGACCACTTCGGGGCGTTTGTCGAGCAACTGAGCACACTCATCAGCAGTCAGAGAACTTACGGCAGTGAAGCAGTCGGCATTTACAGCAGCAGCTTTCTCTACAGAATGCTTAGCCTCCATGTTCAATTCGCGAGCCATCTGGTCGCCATTATAACCGGAGAAATATTCATAGAGATTCTTGCCGTTGCCGCAAATAGAGCGGCCTATAGAAGTAGCGTGAGTCGTGAATAAGCTTGCTGCTTCAGGCATTATCTTGCGAAGCCAAAGAAGTCCCATTCCGGTGGTCCATTCATTAAAATGAGCAAGGACATCCGTATCTTTGGCACCAACGTGATTGGCAATGGCTTGCATTGTGATTGCAGCGGCCACTCCAAATGCACAGCCTTCGGGATAGTCGCCGTAGCAATGTAGAGAATCGACACCAAACATCTGCCACATCTCGCCGTAAATATCATTGAGAGCGGGATAAACGCCATCAAATTTAATGAGCACAACAATTGGAGAGCCCGGAACATTCCAACGCCCTGTGCGAAGCGAGATGCCGTAAGGGAGAGAGAGATTATTAGCAGACTTCAGAAGAGTCTTGTATTCTTTAAAATATGGAGATGGAATCTCATCAGTCCAAACATCGGGACCGATGAATATAAGATTATCGCCAAACTGCTCTTTAAGCACACGTGCTTTAGTGGAAAGGACGGTGTATATACCGCCGATTTTGTTGCAAACTTCCCAACTTGTCTCGAAAAGCAGTTTACCGGGGAAGCCAATAGGCTCGTTCACAGTCTTTTTACCTTTACCTTTCGTAGTCTTGCTTACGGCTTTAGTGGCCTTGCAAGAAGTCTTAGAGGAGAGTGACTTTTGTTCTTTTTTCATATCGCATGCATCGTCCCGGCATGCTCATTAGGCCGGGGTATTACTTTCAAGGGTGCAAAATTACAAAAAAATTAGTTAATCTGCAAGTAATTCGGAATTTGATAGCAAAAATTTGAAAGATTTAATAGAATTTTAGCAAAGATTTTCATTACGACACGGATTTTGAAAGAGAGTAAACCTTTCGGATTACTTAGCAGTGCACCTAAAAAATAGTATACATTTAGGTGAGAGGTCAATATTTGAGCCAGCCCTCTGAAGTATATGTATCAGGATGACAGGGGGAAAGGAGCAACGGCTGATTGCCGTAGCCGAGATAATTCTTCTTATAATCTTCCAGTTCCTCCGAAGTCAGAGGACGGACGAGACGAGAAAGACCAGTGAAATTCGAGATAGTGGAGGAAGTCGGAGTGTAAGTTCCAATGTCCGTTTTATCACAAAATATCAAGATCATGGAATTTGGATCATCAAAATCATCAGATGTAAAATACCCAAAGGTTTCATTCGAGGTATCGCCCATCAGAAATCCGTGATAAGGAAGATAGCAACAAATAGGGATTGCATTCCTCCCGGATTTTGCATAAACATCCGAAACAAGATACATTCTCATTTTGGACACATGCAACTTTGATACGCATAATTCTAAAACACTTTTACTAGGGAAACACCATTTATCTATATTATCATTTTCAAAGAATGGGGAAGTTCTTTGTTGCCCATCAACATATAAATATTTTGTCAACCAATTTTTTCTTGCTGGATTTGGATTGGTGGAACTTTGAGAACTTATTTCCTTGAACTTAACTTCACTTCCTTTATACAAAACATGAAGAGTCTCATTGAACATTGAATTCTCGCTGGAAGACTTAAATGGAATATCTATATTATACACTTGAGAAGTATAATTATATGCCTGACTTTTTAGTCCTTCCGATGTCCTTCCGATGTAATTAAAATACCCGGATGAAGAAGAAGTATTCTGTATGTTTCTGTCAAAAATAAGCCAAGATCTGCCACTCTGATCAGTCAAAATAACGTCATCAATGATTACCGGTCTCGGTTTTATTACCAATGCATACTTATACTGAACAAACTGAGCATTATCAGAAGTTATTGTTAAAGTCCTTCTAATTTCAGGGTCATCAGGAGCCATTGCACCCACTGAGATATATACTATATCGTCTTTTGATGCATTAAATCCATTTTGAGAAACAATTATTTCTGAATATGTATATTCTCGGTCATAAGTTTTAGAGTATACATTTTTATTCCTTGTTGAGGTCACTGAGCCAAAAGTATTAGGACAGTAATAGAAATCACTATGTTTTGTTTTAGAGATGCAACCTTCTAATGGCCATTCCAAATCAGAATAGAATGAAATCGGATTTTTAGCTTGGTAATTATCATTTACAAAAACTTTAAAGGGAATGTCAATGAAAGAATTGAAACAATCGGGATCGAAAGCATCAATTTCTATCACCATCTTCTCATGGTCGATCTTGACATGCTCCCCATTAACAGGAAGTATTGAGACTGATAAATGTGTGGGAATTTCCGGCTCATATGGTTTTTCTTCAGCTTCTTTTTGAAGTAACGGTATCGAAACTTCAAGACGATTTCCTTGCTCAGTCAAGGCAGAAACGAGACAATTACCTGACAAAGGAGAATTGGATTCATTAATATCATTCGGCCCTATAGATATGGCATTCCCCAGCTTCACAACATTAAAAGCAGAAGCGGATTCTTCATTGTCGGGAATATATTCCACATCCCAAGCGAGGGCTTTTGAGGTCAGGACTTTGATTAGTCTGTTGCTTAAATCGTCACCTTGGAATTCGAGGGGAGATCCTTGTGAGACAACAATAAAATTGCCATATTCATCCATGTCAAAGTGACCGTCTTCGAGATCCCAGTCTTCTACGACTGATAAGACAATAGGAGACTCAGTGGAGGAATATGCTTCTTTTGGAGATGCAGCTCCCCTATTCTTCACAGACTGTATAGTCACTAAATACTTCGTATTTGGATTTATTTGCGAGACGTTTCCTTTCAACCCTACATTGACACGATAGTAGGAAGATTCAGAATCATCACCATATTTAGCCTTAATGATAAGAGCCGTAGACTCCTTATCAGACAATGACGAAACATTTGAAAACGATGGGAAACAATATATGGAGCCACTTAAAGTTTGGATTCCGGCACCATCTGTTTCCGGAATAGGCATAAATACAAAATCACTATCTAAGGAAGCGTCATCTGACAAAACCGCGTGAATAGACCCAAAGCGATTTCCGATAATGTCGACAGAAGTTGTCACAGGGACGGCATCGCGCCAATTGCAAAGAGCCACTTCTTCAATCCGGAAACCTTCTTTAACTATGTTAGCCACATCAATTCTCGACACTAATCTACGGAACGATAAAGATGCAGAGACATGATAAGAACCATTTTGCTGAGAGAATCTGAAGAAAGAATTTCCAGAGACAATCCCCTTCATAGGGAGGCCGGATTTTTCTTCCAGAGAAATAACTGAAGATGTGAACAACATCAGAGGATTGCTTACATTTTCTGAATTATTTGCGCTCCAAGTGTTCAAATAATCAGTAAAATTGCTGAATTCCTCAGGTACGTAAAAATCGGCATTTGCAATGGCCAAAAGCTGATAATTTGTATTTGGCGAAAGACCAAGAGGCATCTTAAACTGAAGATTATCGTGATTATCAGCCGGCACTTCAGCCCGAGTCGCAGCTATTGGAGCATCACTTTCCAAAGAAGCATCTTCCGCATAAAAGAGAAGATATGCATGATCTAATGCCGACTCCTTGTCAACGTCGCCATCGGAGCGTGACAATGCGACATTCTCCACTGAGAATCTAATCACCGCATCGCCACTTCCGCAATCGAAAAGGCTACGATTGCGAAGGTCGTCGGCACAACCGGAAACACATAAAATGACCAGTGTGAAAACCGAAAAAATAAAACTACGTGACGAGTGGGGACGCGACATCAGAATCAAATTGAATGGGAAAAAACACTTAAAGGTTGACTATCTGATCCACCTCATCCCAAGGAGCCACCGAAATGGATGCAGAGATATAAGAGTGTCCCTGAGCATCCAATTTTGCCGCAGGATTAGTGGGTCGAAGGAGTGCCTCAGAATTAAATCCAAGATTCGAAACAGAATTAATGTTGACTTTATAAAACTTATTACGCATCACCTTGAAAGTGCTCTTATTGGAATCTCCGGAAGTGGACTGATGAGCAATATTCACGCGATAATAAACGTAACCTTGATCGAAAGTCACAACCTCAAATTGGGGAGAATCTGATGTGGCTTCAGCACCTGCACGCGTAGAGAGAGGGCGATCGATTTGAGACAGAGTGATGGCCGAAGCATTTCCTGCACTGACTGAATTCAAATACTTTCCTGCATCTTCCAAGGTCTTGAAAGTAAGAATATTCTTAGTTCCATTATACACTGCGTAGTCAACCAAGCCATTAGCCTTATCAAGAATGCCTACGGTATAGTATGTAGTTGACGCTGCAGGGACCTCTGTAGACTCTTTGACAGAAGAAGTAGCGGAATCAAAAGTATAATATTTATTCGGAGTGGTAGCAAAACGCACGCTCAGGTAAGTGGTGTTTCCACTTTGTGGTTGGGCAACAATGTTTTCAGACATATACTCGCAGCCATCTGCTGAGAAATCGGAAGCAGTGACATTTGAATAAGCCTCCTGCTCCCTCAAGGAATAATAATCATACGTTCCGTTGTTGTTGCCATCAACGAATGAAGCGAACACATCAGAGCCATTATGAACCACCCTCATCCTTTCACTAAGCTGACAAGCCTTGAAAGAAGCATTGCCAAAAGAAATGCCGAATCCTGATCCATTGACATTAGAGCACTTCACTTGCGCTTTGGCTACTAAACGCACAAGCGTAATATCAAAAATATTAGAAGAAGGAAGGTCATCTTGAGAAGCAGAATTCATCACCTGCTGCTCCTCACTTTTGCCAACCATCACAAAGCCGTCGTCGGTCTTCAAATTTGCAAGACTGGAATTGAAAGTCTGATTCTCATAGTCGGTTATAGAGATTCCGACAGCAGGATTCACATTAGATTTTGCAGAGACAACATAAATAGTCTTAAGGCCATGAGAGACTTCAAGATTTACAGTATTGGTGCCACTTGCGACGGTGACAGGTTTGGTGATTTCGAGTTGCTGCTTTTCGTTGAAAACATGCACCAAGACCTTCTTGATTTCCATTTCGGCATCAGTAGCCATACCTCCCGCCCTCGTCTCCTCAACATTGAGACGCAGTTGTATTGTAGCATTGTTGCCGGAGTTAATAACGGAAATATTAAAGGGACTTTCATCGCTCTTGCAAGAAGTGAAAGCGGGCAGAAGCACAGCAACTGCCAGACATAAAGAAGCAAGTCCGGATGTTTTCATGTTGGTTAGTTTTAAGTTATTTCTATCTATTTCTATCGCAAATTGAGGAGGAGAAAGGAGAGAAGCTCAATCAAGCTTGAGGACAGCAAGGAAGGCCTTTTGAGGGACCTCTACCCTGCCGATCTGCTTCATACGTTTCTTACCCTCTTTTTGCTTTTCAAGCAATTTACGCTTACGGCTGATGTCGCCGCCATAACACTTTGCAGTGACATCCTTACGGACAGCCTTCACCGTCTCGCGAGCTATCACCTTTGTGCCAATAGCTGCCTGAATTGCTATATCGAATTGTTGGCGAGGGATGAGTTCCTTAAGTTTCTCACACATACGGCGTCCGAACTTAACGGAATTGTCGGCATGAGTAAGCGTGGAAAGAGCATCTACGCTTTCTCCATTTAGAAGGATGTCGAGCTTAACGAGATTTGAGGGGCGGAAATCATGGATATGATAATCAAAGCTTGCATAGCCTTTGGATATGGATTTCAGTTTGTCGTAGAAATCAATTACAATTTCGCCCAAAGGCATATCAAATGTAATCTCCATTCGATTGCCGGAGATATATTCCTGTTTTATTAGCTCACCTCGTTTACCAAGACAAAGCGTCATGATAGGGCCAATGAACTCTGCTGCGGTGATTACCGTAGCCCGAATATATGGCTCCTCTATATGGTCGATAAGAGTCGGGTCAGGCAGTCCGGATGGATTGTGCACCTCGAGCTTATTGCCCTTCTTGTCATAGACAAAATAGGAAACGTTGGGGACAGTAGTGATCACATCCATATTGAACTCACGACCGAGGCGCTCCTGGATTATTTCCATATGGAGCAGCCCGAGAAAACCACAACGGAATCCGAATCCAAGGGCAGCCGAAGACTCAGGTTGGAAGGTCAGGGAAGCATCGTTGAGCTGGAGTTTTTCGAGAGATGCACGTAGATTTTCAAAATCTTCCGGATCAATAGGGTAAACACCGGCAAAAACCATTGGCTTTACTTCCTCAAAACCTTCGATAGCCTTATCGCAAGGACGGTTGACATGAGTGATTGTGTCGCCTACCTTCACCTCCCGAGAAGTCTTGATGCCTGAAATGATATAGCCTACGTTGCCGGCAGAAAGTTCCTTACGAGGGGAAAGATCAAGCTTAAGCACACCGATTTCATCTGCATGATATTCTTTGCCAGTGCTGACAAACTTTACGAAATCACCTGTATGGATAGTGCCATTTACAATCTTGAAATATGCAATGATACCGCGGAAAGGATTGAAAACGGAGTCGAATATAAGAGCCTGCAAAGGGGCTTCCGGGTCACCTTTCGGTGCCGGTACACGGTCGACTATTGCCTTCAATATTTCGTCGACACCCATTCCTGTCTTGCCGGAAGCGCGAATGATCTCAGAGCGATCGCATCCAAGAAGGTCTACAATCTGATCCTCCACTTCATCGGGGTTAGCGCTTTCAAGATCACATTTATTGATGACGGGAATGATCTCCAGATCATTGTCAATGGCCATATAGAGATTAGAAATTGTCTGGGCTTGAATGCCCTGACTTCCATCTACTATAAGAAGTGCGCCTTCACAAGCGGCAATAGAACGTGACACTTCATAAGAGAAGTCCACATGTCCGGGAGTGTCAATAAGATTTAGGGTGTAATGTTCGCCATCTAACGCATAGTCCATCTGAATGGCGTGGCTTTTGATAGTAATGCCACGCTCACGTTCGAGATCCATATCGTCAAGGACCTGAGCTTCCATATCCTTAGCAGAGATGGTATTAGTGCGTTCGAGGAGACGGTCGGCAAGAGTAGACTTGCCGTGGTCAATATGGGCGATTATGCAGAAATTGCGGATATTCTTCATTGTCAAAAGTAA
>CAYNPB010000105.1:0-9496 GCA_964399005.1 uncultured Sangeribacter sp. | reverse complement strand
GCCAGAGCCGCATCGACTTCTCCGGCTACAATGAGAACTACGACATCGAGACTCCTGAATACATGTATCCCGATGCCTCTTCCGGCGTAGAACGCTCCACAGGTAACAAGTCAGCTTACGCTCTCGTATCTTTCTTCGGAAAGGTAGACTACAACTGGAGAGACCTGCTTCTCGCTTCATTCACTATCCGTCGCGACGGTTCAAGCCGCTTCGGCAGCAACAACCGCTACGGTACTTTCCCCGCTGCCACTCTCGGCTACCGTATCTCTGAAAACATCAACAAGAAATGGCTCGACGATCTCAAGATCCGTGTGTCATGGGGTAAGACCGGTAACCAGGCTATCTCCAACACAGCACGCTATGCCCTCTATGTGGCCGACTACGGCAACGACCGCGTGACTTCTACTGCCTACGACCTCCTTCTCCAGCAGAGCGGTATCTTCCCCTCAGGCTACTATGCAAGCCAGACTGCCAACCCCAACCTGAAATGGGAATCTACAATCCAGTATAACGCAGGTCTTGACTTCGGCTTCTTCGGCAACCGCCTCACAGGCACATGGGACGCTTATATCAAGGATGTGAAAGACATGCTCATCATTCCTGCCTACCTCGGCTCTATGGGTGAAGGCGGCGCAAGCTGGCTCAATGGTCCTTCTCTCCGCAACTGGGGTATGGAATTCCAGATCGGTTGGCGCGACGAACTCGCTTGCGGTCTCGGCTACAAGGCTAACCTCAACCTCGACTTCTTCCGCAACCGCGTGACATATCTTCCCTCTACTACAACCGGCTCATATGTACACACCACTACAGAAAACCTCGTAGAATCTCGCCGTCCGTTCGGCTCAATCGTAGGTTATGTATTCGACGGCCTCTTCAAGAGCCAGGAAGAAGTGCTCGCATATGGACAAGACAATGCCCGCGTGGGTGGCATGAAATATAAAGATCTCAATGGCGATGGCAAAATCACTCCCGACGACCAGACTTGGATCTTCAGCCCGGTGCCCGACCTCTCTTTCGGTCTTAACCTCGAGCTTACTTATAAGAACTTCGACCTCCAGATGTTCTGGCAGGGCGTACTCGGACAGGATGTCTACAACAACCAGAAATTCCAAAACGACTTCTGGGCTGTGACTGACGCAGGCAGCAACAAGGGTCAGCGTGTGCTCGATGCATGGCTCCCCAACGTGAATGCCAACTCCACTATCCCGATGCTCTCTACCAACAATAACTCCGACGAGGGACGCGCTTCTTCCTACTTCGTGGAAAATGGCTCTTACGCTAAGCTCCGCACTCTCCAGATCGGCTACAACCTCCCTGACCGCTTGCTCGAAAAGCTCCGCATGACTAAGGCCCGCGTCTACGTATCAGGCAACAACATCGCCACTATCAAGAGCAGCAGCCTGACTTGCACCGACCCTGAGAACCCCAACTGGGCTTACCCAATCCCAACTTCTTTCACTTTCGGCCTTCAAGTCAACTTCTAAAAATCACCCTTTAAATCGGATTCAAAATGAAATCTCTTAAATCATATATTCTCCCTCTTGTTGCACTTGGCCTTACTGCCTGCAACGATTTCATCGATGTGCCACCGACAGGTGTGGTAGACGGTGACCTGGCTTACTCTCAGCCTGACAAGATGGTAAACGCTGCATATGCTTCCCTGGGCGACTGCTGGTTTACATATCCCTTCAACCTCTGGCCCTACGGCGACCTCGGCTCTGACGACTGCGTGAAGGGTGGCGGCGGAACAACCGACACCGGCTATCATCCGATGGAAATATGGTCAACACTTACTTCAACACCGGGTGAACTTGACGAACTCTGGTATCGTCTTTACTGCAACATCTCTCGCTGCAACCGCGCTATTGTAGCTCTTCAGGACTACGGTGTGGAGAAACTTGGCGAGACGACAGCCGCACAACGCATGGGTGAAGTGCATTTCCTCCGTGGCCACAGCTACTTCAAGCTTCTGACTATGTTCCGCCAGATTCCTTGGGTCGACGAGAACGTATTCCGCAACAACCTTCAGGAGAAAACTCCCAACAATCAGTTTACTTACGAAGAACTTTGGCAGAAGGTGATCAATGAGTTCAAACTTGCTTACGATGCGCTGCCGGAGACAGTGACCGACGGAGGCGGACGCGCCAACAAGATAGCCGCTGCATCCTACCTCGCAAAGTGCTATCTCACTATCGCATGGGGCGACGGATATGAAGCTACCGACGGCTTGGACTACATCAACAAGGAATACATGCAGAAGGTGATCGACTACACAGACATAGTAGCCAACTCACAATATGACTATCTGGAGGATTTCGGCGACATCTTCCTGCCGGAATATAAGAATAGCAAGGAGTCGATCTTCGCTGTGCAGACTTCACAATATACAGAAGACAATACACGCTTCGGACGCGCCAACTGGAGCAACATGCTCAACGGATGCTGGGGTATGTGGTCGTGCGGATGGGACTTCCACAAGCCTTCTCAGAACCTTGTGGATGCCTATAAAACTGAGAATGGCCTACCTATGATCGGCAACTACGACAATACCAGCTCTTACCCTATAATGGGCACCGCAAGCACTCAGAAATGGGATCCACGTTTGTTCCACACCGTAGGTATGCCATCATTCCCCTACAAGTATGAAGCTGAGTATATGATGACCAAAAACAATTCGCGCGATCCTAATGAATATGGCTACTACACATCACTGAAAGACGTGCCCCAACGCAGCGGAGGCGAGACTTTCGACGGAAGCTGGCAGGCATTCGCGATGAACGACTACGTATTCCGCTATACCGACGTAATGCTGATGCGTGCCGAAGCCATGATTGAACTTGGCAACCTTACAGGAGCAATGGAAATCATCAATGATATCCGTCAACGTGCCAAAGACTCAGTAGACAAGCATATCTCTTACGCTAAGGATTTTTGCGATATCGCACTCTACACAGCCACCACATTCGGCGACCAGGCTCATGCACGTGAATGCCTCCGCATGGAGCGCCGCCTTGAAATGGCAATGGAAAGCAGCCGCTATTTCGACCTACGCCGCTGGGGCATAGCATCAACTACCCTCAACAGCTACTTCGAAAAGGCTAAGGATGCACGCTACGATGACACTACCTACGGCAAATACTACGAAACTGCCCACTACACAGCAGGCAAGAACGAGTTCTACCCTGTGCCTTACAACCAGCTCTACTACATCCCGGGACTATATGTCCAGAATAAGGGATATTAATGCGTAGCGCGTAATGCGTAGCGCGTAATGCGTAGCGCGTAATGCGAAATATCGCGATACGCGCTACGCAATACGCGCTACTCTTCCTACTTGTTGAGGTTTTCGAGGAAATTGACTTCGACGATGCGGAGCTCACCGCCAGTCTTGTCGCCATCTTTGGCCTTGAAGAGATCGAGTTCACCGGCAGCGGGCTCTACCACTTCCACTATCTGTCCGAAGGCATCGCTATCGGCTGTGGCTCCCTTCAAGCGGATAGTGATGTCGCGAGTCCTGACAGGACGAGTGTTGAGATGCACGTATCCGAGCGAACGATCAGTGTCGCCACTCCAGATCAACTCGTCGCCGGCAAATATCTCAAGCGGATATGAGCGCTGGCGCCATCCCGTCAGCTTAATATTAATCTCATCTATCTCTGCAGCCCTCTCCAGTTCATATTTAATCCATGCAGTCTCGAGGCGCCCGTCGTTGCGCCATTCGCTCAGCTCATTATCATCCCAGCTATTGCCGACTGATTCCTGATTGACGCCTGCAGTTGCCGACTTGACACGGACATCGACCTTCTTGTCATAATATGAGGGGGTAGATGGAGTAGCACCACGGTCATAGCGAGATTTCAAGGCCTGAGCCGGGAAATGCTTGCTGAGACCATTTTTCGCTTCTACAGGAATAGTAGTGAATTCTACCGATTCTTCCCCAAAACCATTCGCCTTGGCTGTCACCTTGACATTGCCAGACTCGGGAGTGGAGCGCACAAGCACTCGCGTGATGCCACATTCCACAGGAAGTGATGTAGCAAAAGCATAGTTATCGTCAGCCTGAGCGATGCCTCCGCGCCACTCAGCCGGACCGGAGAGAGAGAAGTCGATCATATCATTGGCAAGCGGACAACGCTGACCATTTTCATCCACCACCTCCACCTGCAGGATAGCTATATCAGCCCCATCGGCATAAGTGCCTTCGGGACCCTGCATGAGTGTCAGCTTAAGATTCTTCGGGTCGCCTGCTGTAGTATGCGAGAATCTGCTCGTCTCCTTTCCATTCTTGTCGTAGGCAATCGCCTCTATCTTTCCGGGTTCCCACTGTATGCTGTCGAATGTGAAAAGGAATTCATATTCACGCTTTGGAGCCTTCTGAGCTTTTCCATTGACGAAAAGCGCCACGCTGTCGCCGGTAGATACAACATAGACCGGTTTTACAACCTCCGGAGCATAGTTCCAGTGACCGATGATGTAGGTATCGTCGCCTTCAACGTCGACCCAGCCATCCCACATTACCTTATGGGCATAGTATGCATCCTTCGGGATGCGGAGAGGGTCAACGACGCCGCTGCGGCGATAGTTTTCCGCTCCGCGGCAATGTGTCTGAGTGTCTGAGAATATGATTTTCGCGCCACCGGAGTTGACACGGCGACCCATACCGGGGCGTTCCCGATAGAAATCATACCATCGACGTATCATCTCGACTGCAAGCTGATCCTGATTCTGATTGTAGGCAGAAGCATCGGCATTGCGATAGAGTGGGCCGTCGCCATGCTTATGATAGGGATAGCTCCAATCATCCCAATATTTACGCAAACCCTCGTCGCGACAATACTCGGTCTGGACCATAGGATGATGCTCGCTGAGGTTGACATATAGCATCTCTCCTCCATATTCAGCCTCCCGGATGTCGAGCATCTCACGCGAACCTATGGCGCGGCCACCATACGGATCGTATTGGTCGCGTATCTCGCGCATCTCAAGCATATGGTCACGAGAAATCGACTCATTGCCGCTTTCGTAGAATATGACACTGGGATGATTGCGGAAATAGATGATCATGTCGCGCATCAGCTCCTTGCGTTGCCCCCAGCGACGGTCGTTGACATCCTTCTCTGCGTCGCCGGCGGGAAGCATCTGCATGACGCCCACACGGTCGCAAGACTCAGCATCCTGCTTCCACGCTGTCACGTGCATCCAGCGGAAGAAATTGGCATTATGGTCGATCAGCATGCCATTGGAATAGTCGCTCATCCATGGCGGAACCGACATTCCTACGCCGGGCCACTCATTGCTCGTGCGCTGCGCATAACCTTTCATCTGAAGGACACGGTCGTTGAGCCAAATCTTGCCGTCTCCGAAACGTGTCTTGCGAAATCCTGTGCGTGTCGTCACTTCATCAGCAGTTTTGCCATCTACCGTGAGGCGTGTCTTCACGTCGTAGAGATAACCATAGCCCCAGCTCCAGAAATTGAGATCTGTCAAAGTGTCGGAAGCGGAAAGCGTTACTGTCTCGCCCGGCATCACCTTCACCGGCTCACTGCTGAAATTGCCTACAGTCTTGCCATCTGCATCTATCACCTCCACTTCATAGCCGACTTTCACAGGTTTCTTTGACTCGTTCTTTACCTCGCTCTCGGCATTGATGACAGCCTTGCGGCTTGCCACGTCAATGTCGGTGGCATAGATGTAGGTGCCGGTCGTGCCGAGATTGCTATATAGTGGAAGGGTCTGATAGACATGGTCGGTAGTGTGGAGCCAGACATTCTTGGGGATGCCTCCATAATTGGCATTGAAGTTCTTGTCGTTCCATTGATAGCGTTGGTTGGTTTCGCGCTCACGGTAGGTCCAGCTGTTGTCAATTCTCACAGCAAGAACATTCTCCCCTCCGTAATTGATGTAGGGGGTGAGGTCGAAGCCGACGGCCATCACGCCGTTTTCATGATAGCCGAGCGGATGCCCGTTGAGATAGAAGTCTGCGCCCATGCGCACGCCTTCAAACTCCACGAATACTTTCTGTCCTTTAGCTTCCTTAGGCATCTTGAAATGTTTGCGATACCACACGACGGTATCAGTCAATTCTGCGATAGGGACCTTGAAAGCCTCATCTTCATTAAATGCCCTGGGGAGGGTCACGGATTTCCAATCCTTGTCATTGTGTTGCTTAAGATCAGCGCCCTTTATATCACCCACCTTAAGGAGCCAATCGCTATTGAAGTTATACTTCTCGCGAGGGGCAGCCGAAAGCCCGGAGACAGCCGACAAAAATGCAACCGCAGCCACAAAAAAAATCTTCTTCATAATGTCAGATATATAATTTCCGCAATGCGAAAATTAAGGGTTATAGGATTATCAGGTTATCTGATGCAAATATAACTCTTTTTCCTCTATTCTCCAAATTAAAGTATTTGGATGGTGGCTGAAGCCACCACCAGTAAGAGAGAGATCGAGAGAAAGCATGCACGGCTTTTAGTGGCGGAGGGCGAGTTCGGATTCGAGGTCGGCGAGGGAGACGCCCATCTGGCGACAGAGGACGAGGAGGTGGAAGAGGAGGTCGCCTGCTTCATAGATGAAGCGGGAGCGGTTGCCGTCTACGGCTTCAATGATGGCTTCCGTGGCTTCTTCACCTACCTTTTTGGAGATAGCTTTCACTCCCTTGATGAAGAGGCGCGTGGTATAGGAGTTCTCAGGCATCTCTTCCTTACGCTTTGCCACTATCTGCTCGAGCCGGCGAATGAATCCTTCCGAATCCGGAGTGTCGAAGCAGGAGGTAGTGCCACGATGACATGTAGGTCCGATTGGATTTGCTTTGATAAGCAGAGCATCTGAGTCACAATCGGGATACATCTCTACGAGTTCCAAAAAATGACCGGAAGTTTCACCTTTGGTCCATAGCTGACCGCGTGTGCGCGACCAGAATGTGACATGACCAGTCTCGAGGGTCCGGTCGAAGGCTTCGCGATTCATATATCCGAGCATCAGTACCTTCAGCGTCACTGCATCTTGCACTATCACCGGAAGGAGTGAGTCGGCGAGTTTTGAGAAATTGAAATTGTCGAATTGCATACTATAAAGCTACTTTGATGTGTTGGGATTTGAGTTGGCGTTTTAGGTCGCGGATGGAGATCTCGCCATAATGGAATATTGAGGCGGCGAGGGCGGCGTCGGCCTTCCCTTCAGTGAGGACCCGGGCTATATCCTCGACACTTCCGGCTCCACCGGAAGCTATAATAGGGACACTTACTTCATCGCTGAGACGAGCAAAAGCATCGCAAGGGTAGCCGCTGCGGGTGCCGTCGTGATTCATCGATGTGAAGAGAATCTCACCGGCACCACGCACCTCTGCTTCACGAGCCCATGAGAATAGTTCGCGGTCGGTAGTGCGACGCCCACCATGAGTGGTGACGTGCCAGATTCCATCCTCTTCGAGACGGGCATCAATGGCGACCACTACAAACTGACGGCCATAGCGTGCGGCAATTCGATCGATGAGGGTAGGATCTGCCACTGCCGCCGTGTTGAGCGTGATTTTATCCGCTCCGGCATTAAGAAGTCGGGATGCATCGTCAATAGAGGAAATACCTCCTCCGACAGTAAACGGAATGTTGATTTCACGTGAGATCTGCTCCACCAAAGAGGTAAAAGTCTGTCGCCCCTCAGCTGAGGCACTGATATCGAGATAGACCAATTCATCAGCACCCTCAGAGGCATAAAACTTACCGAGTTCCACCGGAGAACCTACATCGCGGAGCTGCTCAAAATTTATACCTTTCACCGTGCGCCCGTCTTTCACGTCGAGACAGGGAATTATGCGTTTTGCAACCATTCTTCGATAAATTTCAATGGGATTTTATTTTCATATATCGCTTTTCCTACTATCACACGTCGCAATCCGGCACTGTCAAGATCTATTATATCCTGAGCGCTTCCGATACCTCCTGAGACAGTAAACGTGACATCGGGATATTTCTCCTGAAGACCTACATAAAGAGGGGTGGCCGGACCGGAAAGCATACCATCGCGTGATATTTCCGTCACAATTGCCTGCGAAAGCCTATGAGGGAGGAACAAATCCACGAGATCATCTACACTCTTATCATCAGTCTGCAGCCAGCCATGGGTGGCAATCTTGCCATTTGAAATATCGGCTCCAAGCACCATGCGGTCAGGGCCAAACTCCTCAAGCCACTCAGCAAACAACTCAGGCTGACGTGCGGCCACGCTTCCTACCACAGCATAAGCGGCCCCCGCAGAGAAAATATCAGATAGAGCAGAGCCGGACTTGATGCCGCCTCCCCACTCTATCTCAATACCATTGACCGCGGCCAACTTCTCAAGCACCGGCAGATTGACCGGGCTGGATGCCTTTGCCCCGTCAAGGTCGACCACATGGAGGCGTCGCACACCGATGTCGGCGTAACGGCGCGCCATATCGAGAGGAGAGGCATCGTAAGTAGTCTGCCTGTTATAGTCGCCTTGCGAAAGACGCACACACTTGCCGTCGATGATGTCAATGGCCGGGATTATCTCTATCTTACTCATATTATTGCTCATAAATCCAGGAAATTTTTGATGATGCGCTCCCCTACCTCACCGCTCTTCTCAGGATGGAACTGGACTCCATAGAAATTTTCATATTTCAGGGCTGCACTGAACATCTTTCCCTGTGTAGCAGTGGCAATTGTGTCGGGGCATAGTCCGGCATAATAAGAATGTACAAAATATACATAAGCACCGGATTCTATGCCTCGGAAAAGCTTGCTTTCAAGATTCGAAAGATTATTCCACCCAGTATGTGGCACCTTAAGGTCGGGAGCCGGGATGAATTTTTTTACAAAAGCATCGAATATGCCCATGCATTCTACGTCGCCCTCTTCGGAATGGCGACACATAATCTGCATACCGACGCAAATGCCAAGCACCGGCTTGCGTAGGCGAAGGATAGTCGGCACAAGACCGCTATTGCGCAGGTTGGTCATAGCCTCAGCTGCATTCCCGACACCCGGGAGAATAATATGTGAAGCCCTCTTTATTTCTTCCGGGTCGGCAGTGAGACGGAATTCGGCACCGAGGCGTGAAAGGGCATTTTCTACGGAACGGAGATTGCCCGTCTTATAATCAATTATCGCTATCATAGGAGTCCTTTGCTTGAGGGTAGTTGGGAAGAGAATACATCTCTACGGATTGCCATCTTAAGAGCACGGGCGAAAGCCTTAAACACACCCTCGATGAGATGATGATTGTTTTCGCCACGCGCAGTGATATGGAGATTGCAGCGCATTTCGCTTGAGAGAGTCTTGAAGAAATGCTTGTACATCTCTGTGGGAGTATCGCCTACATATTCGCGAGTGAATGGTACATCCCAGACAAACTCAGCTCTTCCTCCGAAATCGAGAAGGACCGTCGCTGAGCACTCATCCATCGGAAGGGAGAAGCCATATCGTCCGATACCCACTTTATTTCCGAGAGCCTTCAATATCAGCTGCCCGAGCAC
>CAYNPB010000104.1:0-9658 GCA_964399005.1 uncultured Sangeribacter sp. | reverse complement strand
AAGTTTGATGAGTTTCCCAAATTTCTTTGATGTGGTGTTGGGATTATCTCTTTTTTATACGACGGCTCTCCGTCGCTTTATTTCTATAACGCAAAGATAATGCATAAGGTTGAAAATTCCAAATTTTGACCCAACAATTTTCAGATTTTTTTTCAGCATATCCATCATGCTTAAGATAAAAAAAGTTGGCTCCGTTGGGAGTCAACTTTTTATAATGTGAGATAACGTTATTGATTTTGGAGTAGGCAAGTGATGTGGCAGCCGTTGGCAGCATCAGTTAGAATAAGTCTCTGTTCTCTGGCCGGCTGAGCTGCCCTGGAAGATGCAATGCTATCACCCCAGTCGAATCCAAATATATACGCCAGAAGTTGTAGGCATGAATCATCTCCTTTCAGTGTGTAGGCGTAATCATATGTTTCTGATGAAATATTATCTACGTAATGAAGGGCAAAATCCATCGTGAAAATATTGGTTTCGCTACAGGTAATATCAAAAGTCCCTTTTCCAACCATATTGAATTTTGAATTCTTGTCGTCGGTCAAGCCCACTGTCACTTCCTTTGAATTAAGTTCATCTTTGATAAGTCGGAACTGCGATCCTAATTTAAAGAAACTGTTGGTGTTGGTGCCTGCAATGTCTACGATGTTGAATGCCAAATGGAAATTTTCTACTGTAATATGGAGAGTTACTGTAGTCGCATGTTTAATATCCATAATCGTAACAGAAGATTCTCCCAATTTTGCCGGCTCTAATATGAGGGCATGAGATTCTTGCTCAATATAAGCTTTAATTATCACATCAGGATTACCCACTGAAATTGCATACTCTCCTCCTCCGTCAGTGAATGTTATTGGGCACAACTTATCAAGCATGATTGTATAGTCTGAAGACTCAAAGTGAATAGGATTGCCAATATCCTCCGGCTCTTCTTTTCCGTTGCACGAAGTCATTAAGAGGCTGAACAAAAAAAGAAATGGAATAGTCAGTTTATTCATCTGTTTCATATAATTGGTTTTGGCTGCAAAATTACAAAAAAGACTTGTATTACAAAAGTATTTTCTCTATTTTTACAGCAAAAAGCTGATTAGAAACGATATTGAAGTGTGACAATGACATTGCGTGGACGAATCCGGAAACTATGTTCGGTGCGCGAAAGAGTGCCATAGTTTATGTATTCATAGCTGCGCCTGTTGAGCAGATTGTTCCCCGTCAGGAAAAGCCTGATATTTCTTTTGAGATACCATGAAGCCGAAGCATCCAGAAGAACAAGATTTGTTATGTTCCCCTCAGGAAATTTCGTAAGGAAGTGTTCGGCTCCCAAAGTGAATTGCCAAGAGTCGGATGGGATAATTGAAGCATCCAGCTTCTGATTGAAGGAGTGTGTAATATTGTCTGAAGCATTCACCCTCAATTCAGTGAATCCATATTTTGCATCATAGTTCACGGCAAGCCATTTCGTAAGGCTACCTTTGAAGTAAGGAGTGACGGTAATACTTTTTTGATCATACTCTTTCAGTGCATAGTCTCGCATAGCTAAAGCCTTGTATGTAGTCGCACTGACATCACATCCCACTACCATCCTGCTGTGGCCGAGCCCTTTGCTTATTCCCCCATTAAGAGTCCATCCATGATTGGCCGAGAGGCAGTCAGCAAATGTCGTCACTACCATATCGTCAATAAAAACCTGATTGGTCATTATGGCATTTCTGTAATAATTGTAGCTCAGAGATGCGTTTGCAAAAAATGAGGAAAGAGGATTCCGATAGCGATAAGATGCAGAGGCATTTATCATTTGTGTATACTTATTGATTCTCTTCCCAATGAATATATTCCTATAGTCTGAAATTACAGGAGCTGTGATATTTAGATATGCATTAGGAGATGTCAGATGATAAGCGACCGAAGCCGACAGTTCACTCTTGGAGGAGGTCTTCTTACGAGCTGAGAAACTTGGCATCAGATTGATATAATCATATTGCCCTTTCAAGCTATGATGAAGCCATTTGGCAGGCACCTTTGCAGACAGGAGCCATCCGTTCCTCTCATAATCAATTTGAGGCGTTGCGTAGAGATTGGTAAGCACTGAATTATAGACGCCGGCATTGTCATAGTCTTCCAATCCATGCAGCATCAAGTTCATACGATGATAATCAAAGTCAACACCACCATGAAGATAGAATTTCCAAAAACGTCCCATTTTGCCAAATCGTGTTTCTGTAGTGCTTCTCAAGTCGGTTGCCTTTACATTTTGAATCACATTCTCTTCTCCTGCCACCCACAGCCTGTCAGGCTGATATGAGAAAGAATTTCTGGAAGTTAGTTCAAAAAGTTTCTTGTCATTGCGTTTTACGAGTTTAAGATCGTTGGTGGCAGATATGTTTCGTCGCCTGATTCGTTGGTCAAGGTCGAAAGATCCGGTGATTACGGAATTCGAATTTTCCCACAGAGAGTTGATTGTCAGCTTATCCTTCAGAAAATAACCACGTTTGTTGATCTGAGCATTAAACTGAGCAGTCACGTCATGACTTTGGGTTCGCAAGAAACTTTTCTGGTAAAACTCAGGTATCGACTGGCTTAAATAGTCGGTGTTAAGTGCGCTGTTATAATCAAGTCGTTCACCTACATAGTTAAGTTTCACTCGCATCGAGGTGTCGCCACGTTTCCAGGCGGTGATTGAATTTGCAAGCCATGATATGTTATCGCGCGTGCGTTTGTCATTCAGGGGAGAGTTGACAATGTCAGCTGATATATATTGTGGCCATAAAGAAGAAAGATAGTCGGAATAAAACATGTCGTTGAAATCATGCTCTTTGATCTGCTCAGCAGGATTCCATCCTGTGTTGCCGGCTTTTAAGGTGAATATATTCTGCACCTTTGGCGCTATGCGCATGGCATATAGCGACCCGTCATATAGCATTGGTTGGAATCCGGCTCCCGCTTTTGCGACTCCTACCCATTTCCCTTTGGCGTCATCTTTGAGTGTGATATTAATTCCTGCTTCTTCAGGAAACTCTATACCCTCGAGCGCCTTCACGGGTTGATGATTTTCCATCACTTCCACCGACTTTACATCTTTATGCGAGATATTGTTGGTGGCGAGTCCATACTGTCCGCCTATGGCGTCGTCTCCGTCAATATAAAATTTATTGATGGGCTTTCCTTGATATTTGATTGTGCCGTCTGCCTCCACCTTAATTCCCGGCAATCGCTTTATGACGTCTATAATAGCATTATCGGAAGCATTGGCATAGCGTGCCACATTGAATACGAGCGTGTCTCCCTTAGCATATATATCAGGAGCATGCACTATGACGTCGTTAAGTTGTGTTGACTTGGGGTGCAACTCCACTCCGGATGCAAAATCAAAGTCTACCGGAAGTTTCATTGATTCATATCCCATACATCTGAATGACACTGAATCAATAGGAGATGAAGATTTAATTCGAAACAGGCCTTCTGCAGAAGAAGAAGAAAAAGCCACGGCCTTACCTGAAAGATTGAGTGCTTGCACCACCGCTCCGGCTATCGGCTGTCGGGTATCCGCATCAATAATTTTTCCGTGCAATTCATCTTGGGCTGCAGCCACAGCAGGCTGCAGTCCGAAGATAAAACTGCATAAGAGCATCAAATATCGCATCATAATATTATTTACTTTTTCCAATCTTTTTCGATGTAATCATAAGGAAGTTCGTCCGGATCAAATGCATCAAGAACCGGATTCCCGGCTTCGTCTCTCACCGTGATGTGGCCTCCGCCGGTAGCCTCGAAATAGGCATATGGATTGATGTCATAGCGATGCTTGGTGTCGTAAAATTTTTGTCGGCTCGACTTGTTGTAGGGCACTTTATAGATGGTAATGGGGCGTGTCCCCTTAGAATTAATACCGATGCACTCAAATGTGTAGTCGCCCTCATCGTCAGACGCCTTCATGATCAATCCCGGGAGTCCATGCAGCTTCCACGGTCCTTCCATGACTGGAATATCCTCAGAATAGAAAGCCGTCCATTTTCTCCCTCTGAAACTGCATGTCGCTCCTCTGCATTCATAGCCTAATACATTGACGACGCTGTCGGTCAACTCCCATTCAAGATTCGGCATATCCTCCTCATAGCTCAACCAGTCGGTGCATATTTTTTCAGTGTGAGTGATCTTGCCTTCGGGATAATTTTTGAAAATTGTCATGTAGTCTCCCGTGGATAGCTTTCCATTCTGAGCTGCTTCTCCAATCTGCTCCGAAGTCAGTACCATAAGAAGTGAGTCAACAGTTAGATTCTTATAGCTGGAGAACTTGGAAATTCCTTCTGCCGAGATCTGTAGCAGCATTTGGTCGGAGGTGAAGTTATCCTCCAACTGATTTGTCGTGTCAATGCAGCAGGAGTAGTCGTAGACAAACTCCATGTTTTCCGGCGCGATGATTTCCGATTCCGGTACATTTCCGCTAAATATCCGAAGGGTGCGGCGATTTACTTTCCCGGATGAGATGATTGCTACCAATACAATCATCACTGTCACAATTGTAATTTTTTTCATTTTTGTTGTTTTGTTTTAGAATTCGTAAATAAGTTTAAACAACTTCAATGCAAAGTTACTACGAGGCTCTCGAATGAGACGAAAATAATCCTTACTCAAACATTATGGAAATATTACTAAATTATTACTCCCTTTAAATTCTGCTTATCAAATTGCCGATAATTTGCAGATATTGCTTAATTTTGCATCATGGAAAAGAAAATCAAGATTCTTTATATTCTATCAATATTATCGATTCTTGCATTCTTGGGTATGCAAGGGTATTGGCTCTATTCCCGTTACGAGTATTCTTTGTGGGAATACGAAGATGATGCGATAGCATCTATCGAAAAAGCTATTGACCAATATTATAAGGAAAGGGTGGCAGCCGAAGGACTATTCACGAATCAAACAAGGTTTATGTCGTCCTATAATATGAATCACAATGTTGATTCGCTTGGCGAACGGAGAAGAACGGTCACTGTCACTACTAAAGTCTTCAACAGTCGCCATTTATTGGGCATAGATGAAGACAGAGTTCTGACGGAAGAAGAAAAAGAACGACTTGCTCAGATTGTCAATGATAGTATAAGCGCCATGGAAGAAAAAAAGGCGACCGTGGATGCCTCCAGTGCTCCTAACGATGGAATAGCCTGGACCGGTATGCAGAATTTTGACCTTGAGATACAGTCTCCATTTTCCGCTGTAGGGTTGGATTCTTTACTAAAAAAAGACAACATCAACGCTGAGGTGTCATTGGCTATATCCGACACCATTTTATGGAAACCCATCACTTCCCGTCATTCATCAATATTAAATCCTCGTTTAAAATATATAAAACCTTATTCTGAGCTTGAGAGAAAGGTTGCTGTGATTGAATGCCATATCCCTACTGCAATTGTGGTTAAGGAGATGGCATGGACCTTGGTGTTGGCATTGATCATCTCAGTAATCCTGATAATATGTCTGATATGGCAGATAAAGACGATCAGGAAATTGACTCGGCTTGATAAGATGCGCAATATGTTTATCTCTACGATGATCCATGAGCTGAAACGCCCTCTCTCAACCCTTAAGATGTGTGTATCCGGGATAGAAAACGAAAAGATGCTTGCCGACCGGGAGATAAAAGCTGAATTGATGGCAGGCACCAGAACAGCTCTCGACAACCTTTCGGCTTATTTTTCTAAATTGCGCGATATAACTTTTAATAATGTGGAGCAGATTCCTCTCAACATTACAAGATTCAATGTCTCCAAATTGGTAGACGATGTCATTTCATCGCAAGCGCTTTCAAGTTTTAAAACCGTAAGATTTGAAAATAGAGTGGATGAAGATATGGAAATATCTGCCGACAGAACTCATATGTTTAATATCATCAACAACCTCATTGAGAATGCTATAAAGTATTCAGACGATGAAGTTGATATAATCGTTGAAGCTTCTAATGATGAGTATGGAATGGCACTAACCGTTACGGATACCGGCTATGGAATTCAGGAATCAGACTTTGATAAGATATTTCATCGGTTTTATAGGGGGAAAGCTTCCCATACTGATATCCCGGGCATGGGTATTGGGCTTGCTTATGTCAAGTTGCTGACAGAGGCTCATGGCGGAAGTGTATCTCTGCGCAGCAAACTGAATGTCGGAACTTCATTCACAATAATTATTCCACAATGAAAAGGAAAAGGATACTTCTCGTAGATGATGATCTTAAAAACTCGATGCTGCTCAAACGCTTCATCGAGGCGGAGGGATATGAGGTGGTGTATGCATCTGACGGCAACATAGGATTTGAGTTATACAAGGACATTCATCCTGATCTTATCTTGCTCGACATCAATATGCCGGGCATGAATGGTTTTGAATTGGCACAGCAGATACGAAAGATCGACCGCAAGGTGATTATCTTCTTCTTGACTGACCGCACAGATAAGGTAGACCGTCTATATGGCTTTTCTCTGAAAGGAAATGACTATATTCCAAAGCCGTTTTATCCGGAAGAACTGATGGCTAAGATCAGTGAGCGCTTTGAGAGCGACATCATCAGCAAGGAGATAGAATATCAATTGGGTGATACTATCTTTCGCCCAAACCTTTCCACCGTCACCTACGGAGGGGAGACCCATTCTTTATCTGTAAGACAGTCTGAGATACTTTCGATTCTCGCTCAAAACATAGGGAAACTTGTGGAGAGGGAGACAATACTCAATGCTGTGTGGGGAGATGCGAGCTACTCCAATTCGATGGCTCTCAATGTACAGATCACCTACATCCGAAAGCTCCTTGCAGATCCATCCATATCCATAACGTCTCTGAAAAAGAAAGGCTATATCCTCTCAATTAACCCCTAATCATAATATTAATTAATAAGTTTAGCAGATTCCATAATATCAGGTAATGAAAGTCATTTCTTGTGCGTCTTGATTATGAGATAGGTTTGATACTCCTTGGGATACACGCATCGATGAAAAGGTGATCATTCGTGGAGTAGCTCGAATCTTGAAAAAAAACTAATTAAATAGTTGCAGATTTAAGAGATTAGTTTTAAATTTGCAGTCGATATCATAAGTGTAATTACTGAACTCCATTGATCGCTTTCCAAAAATGAGACAGTTACTCATCATATTTACGTTTCTGCTTACCTCTCTGACTGTTCAGGCGCAAGTTAATGTTTCAGGCACTGTCATGGAAGTAGGTTCGAACGACCCGCTTACGGGTGCATCCGTTATCCTGCGTAATGCTGAAGGAAAAATTAAGAAGTATGCTACCTCCGATGCCAAAGGCAAGTTTTCTATCTCTTCGCCTGAAATAGCGGGTTATACCCTTGATGTGTCTATGATGGGTTTCGGCAAACAGACCGTGAAACTCGATAGTGTTCAGTTGCCGGTTACAATCCTAATGGAGGCAGCTGCCACTATGCTGAAGGAAGTTGCAGTGAAAGCTGACAAAATCCGTGAGCAGGGGGACACTATCACTTACAACGTCGGAAGTTTTGCACAAGCCCAAGACCGAAGCATAGGCGACGTGCTTAAACGTATGCCGGGTATCGACGTTGCAAGCAACGGCAAGATCCAATATCAAGGAGAAGACATCAACAAGTTCTACATCGAAGGATCAGACCTGCTCGGTGGTAAATATGGAATAGCCACCAACGGGATAAACCATGATGATGTAGGTGCTGTTGAAGTAATGGAGAATCACCAGCCTATGCAAGTATTGTCTGGTATCAGTTTCTCCGACAAGGCTGCCATCAACCTAAAGCTAAAGAACAAAGCAAAGGCTACTTGGACAGTTCACGGTGATGCGGGAAGTGGATATTCCTGGCAACCGAACGGGGCAATCTGGGACGGTGAACTCTTCGCAATGGCAGTCATGCCGGGTTTCCAGAATATCACCACATTAAAGACCAACAATATAGGGGAGGACCTATCTTCAAACGCCACTGATTTCTTCTCATCAGGCAGAGGTACAAATCTCAGCCCTTATGTCAGTGTCTCACTCCCTGGAGTCCCTAATCTCAGCCGAAAGCGCACTCTCTTCAACCGCTCTGCTTTGCTCTCAACAAACAGTCTTTGGAAAGTGAAGAATGGTGAGTTCAAGGCTCAGATTGATTATTCTTTCAACCGAGTTTCCGCTCAAGCAGCTAACATTACCACATATTTTCTCGAAAGTGGCGACCGTGTGATAACAGAGGATCGCGACGGACGCGACCGCTCCCATGCTCTTTCAGGCAAGTTCATTTATGAGGTGAATCAAAAGACGACTTTCATCAACAATACCCTCTCCACAAACATTGACTGGGATGATGTAAATCTTGATATGACAGGCTCATTGCCCAATGGCCAATCGGCTAAATTGCCCGACTACTATGTAGCCAACAAATTCAAGATGATCAAACGCTTCAATGGAAAGCATCTTGTCACTTTCAATAGCGACAATGAATGGGAGTCCTTGCCACAGACACTCAATGTCTCCATGTATGGCAACGCTCTCAGCCAACACCGTGTTGTTCAATCTTTGGGCGACCATGCATTCTACACTCATGAGAGTGCCGCATATGCTTTCTCGATAAAAGGTATCACAGTAAGCCTCGAAGGAGGAATAAAGGGATATTGGCGTTCTCTGAATACAGAGTTGCCTGATATGCCTGCAGAAATACAGGGAGAGACAGAAAATGTGCTTCACACAAACTATTTCACGGTGTACGCCACCCCAAAGTTTGAATATTGGGTGAAGCGTGTTAATTTTACCCTCAATGCTCCTGTAAGTTTCTCGCATTATACTTTTGACAAGGCTCTTGCCAACCGTTCTGAGGTTTATTTCTCCCCCTCTCTCAGTATGAACTGGAAACCGAACAACCGTTTTTCCATGACCCTACGTGGTAGCACCGGACGTTCCCCGATGAATCTGAACATGATTCAACCGGGCTATATAATGACAGACTACCGCACATTCAAGCAGGGGGTAGATGATTTCTATAACTCTTCGTCTCAACGGGTATCAGCAAGTATCTCCTACAAGCATACTCGCAGAGGACTCTTCGCCAACGCGATGGTAACGCAGTCATGGTCGCATCTGCCTTATACGATGTCGCAGCAACTTTATGGCAATTATATTGTATATTCCTACGCTGATGCCAAGAGTGACGGAAAGAATATGATGGCTATGGGTAGCGTCGGAAAGACCATCGACTTCATGCGAGGCTCAGCCAATATCAATGGCTCTTTCAATCGTGGAGAGTCGAATCTCTTATCTGAGAACAATGCCGTCAACTCGGTAAGTCTTGGCTGGAGTGTCGGCGCTAAAATTAATGGTACTCCTATACGCTGGTTCAGCTTTGACTATTCAATCGCTTTCTCCAATAGCCGGCTTCAAATGAATAGTATCAAAAACTCTTGGCTCTCCGGCATGGAGAACTCCCTTCTCATCAACATAATGCCACAGGGTCAATACTGGTCAAAATGGGAATGGCGCATAATGGGAGAACACTACCGTAACGAACTGACGGCCGGCGCATACAAAAACGTGTTCCTGCTCGATACCAAACTGGTCTATAAGCTAAGTAAGCGCATAGAACTATCCGCGATTCTCAATAACATCTTCAACCAACGAACATATAATTACACAACCTACAGCCAGCTCT
>CAYNPB010000103.1:0-9682 GCA_964399005.1 uncultured Sangeribacter sp. | reverse complement strand
TCATTGGGTTCCGCTAACTTACGTCCGACGGTAATACGCCATTGGACAGGTACTTGTATTACAATTAAACAATGAAAGGTATGAATTTTATACGAACTTTGATCTCCATATACCATAGATACTTTACCTCTCCTTCTGAATATGCAAAATACCTAGGGGTAACCATTGGATCGAGTAATTTTATAAGTATTAGGAATTGGGGAACGGAACCATACCTAATTACCATAGGAAATCATTGTCAAATCACAAACAATGTGAAATTTCATACCCATGGAGGAGGTCATGTAGCTCGAAGAGTTTATCCAAATTTCGATGTGTTTGGGAAAATTGTAGTTAAAGATTGGGTGTACATTGGTTCAGGATCACATATAATGCCAGGGGTTACTATTGGCGAGGGCTCCTTAATTGCTGCGGGTTCTATAGTTACAAAATCAGTACCAGACGGTGAGGTATGGGGTGGAGTGCCAGCAAGATTCATCAGTACTGTTGATGAATACATCAAAAAAAACATGAAATACAATGTTGATTCAAAAGGGATGACAAAGGATAATAAAAAATCGCTGCTTTTATCTTTACCCGATGAGCATTTTATTAGGAAATGATATCGAAATATAAATATATGAATTTTTCAGAATCAATTAAACGCATATGAATTTGAATAATTGGAGATTAGACAAAAGTAGGAAAAAAAATCCTCCAATATACCAATATTGGTATCGTAAATGTCAAAATACTACCTCTCTTATTAATACATTATTCAATATTTGCTTACGTTTAAGTTCTTTTATATATAAATGCGAAATTCCAGCCAAAGCAAAAATAGGGCCAGGATTATACATAGGCCATCCGTTTTGTATTACAATTAACCCTAAGGTGACTATAGGGAAAAACTGTAACATTCATAAGGGAGTAACTATAGGACAAGAAAATCGTGGTCCCAGAAAAGGAGCTCCTTCAATTGGTGATGGTGTATGGATTGGCGTAAATGTTACTATCGTTGGAAATATAATAATTGGTGATGATGTCTTAATTGCCCCCAATTCGTATGTTAACTGCGATGTGCCATCTCATTCTATAGTATTTGGAAATCCTTGTATTATCAAGCATAAGGAAAACGCTACGGAAGGTTATATAAACAATCGTATTTAACCACATACATTACATTGAAACTAAATAACTGACTTCATTGATTAGAATCTAATGCCAATTTTTAAGACAAATTTCTTTTTTATTTTTATATGGGCGATTTTGACTAATTTTCTCCCAGTTACAAAGAACAAAAAGAATTTAATTTTTCTTGGAATTGTTTTTGTTCAGTTTACTTTTCTGGCATGGCAAAGAGATTTTTACGTGGGTCAAGATACCTATCAATATTATGAGGCATATAAATATTATTCTAGATTATCATTTTTAGAATTAGGTGATTCTAGTTGGGAACCAGGTTACAAAATTATCAATTACTTGTGTAGCAATATAGGAATTAATTATCACTATTTTTTACTTATTATAAATGGTTTTACATTCTATTCATTCCTAAGATTCGTATATTGCTATTCTGACAATGTTTGGATTAGCGTACTTACATATATAGCATTTGGATATTATTTTGGAGCCATTCATCTTCTCAGACAATCCGTAGCCATTTCCTTCATTTTATATTCATATAAATACATATTAGAGCGAAGATTTAGACCTTTTGTTATCTATGTGATTATCGCAACACTTTTCCATTATTCCGCAATATTATTTGTATGTACATACTATATCAACAAAGTCAAAAAAATAAATCCTCAACATTTAATATTTCTATTTACCATATTTGCTTGCCTTACTTTTGTATTGGGGAACTCATTACTTTCCTTGTTGATCTTTAGTGCATCTGACGGGAATCGATTTTCTTATGTTGATAGGTATATGACAGATGAAGCTTCCGGCAGTGGGTATAGTATGTTGATTTTAATGACAGCTATCATGGGTGCAGGATTTTTGATAAAACCTCGAAATATAGGAAAAAAAATTAAAATGTTTTATCTCATATATTTCATTGCATGGTGTTTTCAACCTCTTGCTACTATTATTTCAATGTTTTCCAGAGCAACCCTGTATTGGAGTATATCGGTGACAATTTTTATTCCAATGCTAATAAAACTAATTAAAAATTATTATATTAGATTATTAATCTATACAATATTGATTGGAGGTTTAATTATATTTTTTATTAAATTTACCAATGCAGCCGAGGGAAATGAAATATGGGGCACATATAGATGGTATGATGGAGAATGAGGATTCTAAACAGTTTTAAAATATGAAGATTACAATGCTTATAGACTCCCTTGGTTATAGAGGTGGAGCAGAACGTCAATTTGCAGGACTAGCCATAGCCCTTAAACGGTCTGGATATAATATTAGCGTGATAGCATATTATAATAGGAAAGGCTATCAAGAGTTATTTGAACACGAAAATATTCCATATTGTATACTGCACAATCGGAGTAAGAGACAAATTTTTACATCAATAAAGAAGAAAATTGATTCATATGACCCTGATATTGTAATTTCTTATAAGAATGGACCCAATAGAATAGCATGTTTATTAAAAGCTCTTGGTGCCAAATGGAAGTTAATTGTAAGCGATAGAAATACAACTCAGGATTTACCATTGTTAATAAGGGGACAATATAGATTATTGTATAGAATAGCAGACGCAATTGTATCCAATAGTTATTCTCAAAAAAAATTTATTGATAACACTTTCCCTTCATTAAAAAATAAAAGTAATGTGATAACTAATTTCACAGACACTGAATTATTTTATCCAAATACTGGCACACAATCAGATAATGGGATTATTAAAATATTAGTAGTAGGAAGAATTACAGAACAAAAAAATGTTTTGACTTTTATTGAAGTTGCGAAAATTTTAGCTGAAAAATGGAGAGGAAGAGTCAAAATAGATTGGTATGGTATTCCTTATTCTTCAAAAGATTCATACGCAGACCAATGTTACACAAAAATTGAGCAATATGAGCTTACAGATTTTTTAGAGTTTCATCAGCCAGTACAAAATATTCAAGATATTTATAGATATAGCGATATCTTTTGCTTGCCATCTTTATGGGAAGGGTTTCCAAATGCGTTATGCGAAGCTATGGCAAGTGGTTTGCCGGTAGCAGCCTCAAAGATATGTGACAATGAAAGAATCATAAAAGATGGATATAATGGTATACTGTTCAATCCTCATAATCCATATGAAATTGCACGCTCATTAGATCATTTATTATCATTATCACCAGAAAAAAGACATATATATTCTATACATGCTCGTAAGTATGTCGTTGATAATCTTTCAATAGATACCTTTAGAGATAAATATATTAACCTAATTAATCAAATAATGAAATCCTATTAATACACTAATACTATGATTAAAAATGTAGTCATATTAGGGAACGATCATACTAATTCTTTAGGATTAATTCAATCAATAGGTATTTTAGGTATTCAAGTATATGCCTTTGTTTGGGGACAAAAGAAAGGTATTGTAAAATCCAGTAAATACCTCTCGCACTTATATTCTGCCTCATCACCTCAAAAATGTATTGAAAAGATGGTTGAGGTATTTAAAGACTATCCAGATACTATTCCTGTACTATGTGCTTGCGACACTGCCGCTATAACATTAGAGCAGAACAGTAATATTCTTAAACCAAAATTTAAATTTGAATATAGTGGTAATTATAAAATTACACAACTCCAAGAAAAAAACCTCCAAGTAAAATTAGCAGAAGAGGCTGGGTTTAAAATACCAAAATCTTTTAAGATTTCAAAAATTGAAGATCTTGATAATGGAATTCCTTTCTCGGGACCATATCTATATAAGGCCCTAAAAAGCATAGAAGGTTCCAAGGCTGATCTGACTATCTGTCAAACAGAAAATGAGATCAGACAAAAAGTTTATTCAACATTACAAAAAACGCCTAGGGTTCTAATACAGCAGTATATAGAACATGATTATGAAATCTCAATATTGGGTTGTAACCTCAGAGATGGTAGATGTATAATTCCTGCAGTTGAAAATAAACTTACAATATTTCCAAAAAATGTCGGTTTGGAATGTCTAGCCGAAATTAGACCTTTAATTGATAGCGATATCATTACACCAATAAAAAACATGCTTGCTACTATAGGATATGTTGGTTTATTCTCTGTAGAAATGATGCATTCCAAATCAACTGATAAATTTTATTTTACAGAAATTAACCTTAGAAATGACGGTGCTAATTCTTTTATCAGAAAATATGGAATTAATCTTCCCGCTATTCATATAAAGGATCTTATGGGTGAATTAACCGAAGACGACTTGGTTTTTGAGAAAACAAATCCTGGTTATTATATATGGGAAATGCATCATATAAAATCGTTAATGCATGGGGATATATCTTTTATCAAATGGCTAAAGGAAATTATTAAGGCCAGAGGAGGTCTAGTATTAGAAAAAAAAGATTTTAAGCCGTTTATTATGCAATTCTTATATCCAATAATTTCCAAAATTACAAAATCAGCAAAGAATTACTAACTTTAAATTGATAGATTAATTGTATGTTAGATGCTATAGTAATAGGAAATGATCATTATAATACTCTTAACGTTATCCGATCCCTTGGAAAAGCAAACATTAGAGTATTTGCTGTTATCATTTCTAATAAAAAAAAGAGTTTTGTATTGAAAAGTCGATATGTCAACAAGGGCTACATAATTAAAGAATTAGATTGCCGATGGCTTATTGAGAAATTTGCTGACAACAATATAAAAATTCCTATTATTTCTTCCGCAGATTCTGTTGCATCTGATTTAGATCTTAATCTAAGTTTACTATCACAATACTTTGTAGTACCTTCCATCGGTAACACTCAAGGATTATTAACTAAAATGATGAATAAGGAAATTCAATCTCAGTATGCAAAAAATATAGGATTTGATGTTCCCGTCTCCATTTCTGTTGATACACAAAAATACAATACACTGAATATTAATAATATACACTATCCTTGTATTATTAAACCTGAAGAAAGTATCGGAGGGTCCAAAAACGATTTTAGAATTTGCTCTAATAAAGAACAACTATTACAAGCCTTGCAAGAATTATCCAATCATCTTAATAGAGTTTTAATTCAAGATTATATTTCAAAAGATGAAGAGATAGTAATTGCAGGAGTTCGAGACATTGAAGGGAAGAATTATTTATTTGGGGAAATAAAAAAAGAAAAATACGGTGTAAGATTAAATAATATGGGTCTTACAAGCTTAGGGGCTCTTCAACTCACATCAGAAATAAATGACTGTTCAAAGAACTTACTTAACGCTATCGATTTTCATGGATGTTATAGTATTGAGGTGATAAGAAGTGGTAAAGGGCAGAATCGGAGAAATTATTTCATGGAAATTAATTTTAGAACAGATGCAACTATTTGTATATACACAAAAGCAAATCTTAATTTTCCTGCTATCTGGGTCAAATCATGTTATGGAGAAGAAATTGATATAGTTTCACCTAAGAAAATTATATATGGAATGAATGAATTCTTATATTTTAAAAATGGTCCGTATAAAATAAAGGATCTTATTAAATCTAATGTTTTCTCAACATTCTCACTAAAAGACATCAAACCTTTTATTTTTAGATTTTTATACCATGGGTAACAAAAATTATTTAATTCGATTAGATGATGCCTGCCCAACTATGGACAAGAAAAGGTGGGATCAAATTGAAGAAATTTTTGATAGATTTGGAATTAAGCCTTTGGTTGGAATAATTCCAGCTAATGCTGATCTAGAACAAATGATAGATAAACCAGATCTTAAATTTTGGGAAAAAGTAAAAAATTGGGAGGCTAAAGGATGGTCTTTAGCTTTACATGGTTATGATCATTGCTATATATCAAAAGAAAAAGGTATTAATCCATTGTGGTCTCGATCAGAATTTGCAGGAGTGCCATTGGATACTCAAAAAGAGAAAATTCGCAAAGGAATTGCCATACTTAAATCACATGGAATTACTCCAAAATATTTCTTTGCTCCCAGTCATACTTTCGATGAAAACACTCTGGAAGCTTTGAGGTCAGAATCTGAAATACGAATTATCAGCGACACTATTGCAACAAAACCATATAGACAAGATGACTTTATTTTTATCCCACAAATTGGGGGGAGCTGTAGAAAAATGCCAATAAATGGGAAATGGACGTTTTGCTTACATCCCTCTATGATGAATGACGATAATATAAAGCAAACCATCGATTTTATAGAAAAGAATTCATCTCAATTTATAGGCTTTTCAGAATTAACCTATAAAAATATAGGGAGTATAAATATAACATCAAAACTATTGAGAAGTTTTTATTTTTGTTATCGAACAATTCGTAATAATCTATAATATTATCGAGAAATTAAAGATGAATAAACAAGATTGCATTATAACCATTACAGATGGAATTTCTCCTACCAGTATGCCATTTAATGAGTTCTTATTGTACAGATTAACTCATTACCCTAAAGAAAAACAAATACTTATTCAGGTATTCGAAAAAGGTATAGACCCTCGAGTTTCAATTCCTAAAGACGTTGAATACTATAGTGTGGGAATGAATATTGCAAAGCTAAACAAGATTGTTCGATATCTTGAAAAGAAATATAATATTAAAGCCTTTCATATACATGAAGGAAAATCGGTAATATTATTTTCAATTGCCACTCTACTTTTAAAAAGACATAAAATACTTTATACGTTACACAGTACCTATAGGAACTATCCCTTTCATAATAAACTATTTTGTTTCATTGGATCTTTAATGGCAAAAAAAATAGTATGTGTCAGTAAAACATCCTATAAGTATTATCCAAAAATTTTAAAGTTGTTACGCAAACAGAATGTTTTGGCTATACAAAATGGAGTAGATTTAGATAGAATTGGGAACATCGAAAGACCTATTACACATAAACAAGATAAACATACAATTACCTATGTTGCCCGATTAGTTCCTCTAAAACGTCATCACTTATTGATTGATATTATTTCTCAACTACCAAACGTTAGACTGGAATTGATTGGGTCGGGACCACTTGAAGAAGAACTAAAACAATATGCTAATAAAAATGGAATTTCAGATAGAATTTCTTTTTTAGGTTTATTACCCCGTGAACAGGTTTTCCACCATCTTTATAACACGGATATATACGTTTCAACATCTTCTTACGAAGGTCTTCCAATAGGTTTGCTCGAGGCTATGGCGTGTGGCGCCGTCTGTGTGGTGACTGACATTGAGCAGCATGTTGAAATAGCGGAGAAATGTAAATCTCTCATCACTCTATCAGCGGATATACCTACTTGGGTGAGAAAGTTAAAGCAACTAATATCAATGAATCGCGAAGATTTATCTATAATTGGGGATTCCAATAAAAATAAAGTAAGAGAGAATTTTTCCCTTGAAAGCATGCATGAAAACTATAGTACCATTTATACTTATTTATGATGAGGAATCCTCTAGTAGCAATATTAACTAACAACGATGATGATATTTATTGTTTTCGTAAAGAACTTATTGAAGCAATAATAGCATCTGGATATGAAGTCATCATTTCATGTCCAGATGGCCCAAAGTTTGAACTCATGAAGAATATCCCATACATTCATGACAAGCCACAAATTGATAGGAGAGGAACCAATCCGATAACAGATTATACTCTTCTTAAGCATTACTATTCTCTGTTTAAGAAATATAGACCAGCAGTAGTACTAACTTACACAGCTAAGCCAAATGTATATGGCAGTATAGCCGCTCAAATATTAGATATCCCCGTAATTAACAACGTAACAGGATTTGGGTCGGTCCTAAATATGAAGGGTGTTAAACGGCATATTATATCATCATTGTTCAAATTTGCATACAGACGTTCAGCTTGCATAATGTTTCAGAATGCCACAAATATGAAACTTGCAAAGGAACAAGGAATGGTGAATGGAGTTTGTAAACTCATACCTGGATCTGGGGTTGATACAGAGAGATACCCATTACAACCTTATCCGTATGGGGGCAATGGGAAAACAGGTCAACCTATTATATTTAACTATATAGGAAGAGTATTGCATGATAAAGGTATCGATGACTATATTGAGCTATCAAAAAGAATCAAGTCTAAGTATCCCAATACGGAATTCAATATTCTTGGCTTCATTGAACCAACAGAACAAGATTATTACGGACCTTTATTAAAGAATCTTGAAGAAAAAGACATAATATATTATAGAGGCTCACAGAAAGACGTGAAGCCTTTTATAGCTAGGTCACATGCAATTATTCATCCTTCAACATACGGAGAAGGAATGAGTAACGTACTTCTTGAAAATGCCTCTTCAGGTCGTTTTTTGATCACAACCGATAACCCAGGATGCAAAGAAACTGTTCTTAATGAGGAAACTGGATATATTTACCCGGGAGGTAATATTGATTTACTTGAACAAAAAGTCATAAAGTTTCTTGAAATGGATAACGACCTAAGAAAAGAAATGGGAGCGGCTGGAAGAGTATATGTGAAGCAAAATTTCTCACGCCAGATAGTTATTGATGCATATTTAACGACCATAAAACAAATATTAAAATGACATATTCGGAAATCTACAACCTCTGCATGCCAGAGAAAAAACGAAAAGAAGAGCGATATAATATCTGGGTCACACTTGCAGTTCGACCCTTATCCATTATATTGACAAGATTATTTCTTGGTACCACTATTAAACCGACAACTATCACAAAATGGTCTGTATTTTGCTGTATCGTTGGTTTCTTTATAATTGCTTTTTCTTCGAATTGGATAGAAAATATAGTTGGGTGGGTCTTTTTCTTCATTTGGGCTATTTTAGATGGAGTTGATGGGAATTATGCAAGATGCTCTAAACAATGCTCGCTATTAGGTGACTTATGGGATACTATGGGAGGATATGCAGCAATGGTGTTGATGTATATGAGTGCAGGAATTGCTTCCTATTACCAACCACAATTATTATCTATAGGACATCTTGTGATAATATTGATTCTAGGATGTGCAACTGCTACAATATCAATATTTCCTCGATTAGTAATGCACAAACGCAAATCATCTAATTTCTCAGATGAAACAGTTGCGTCTTTTTCGAATAAAGAAAAGTTCTCACTCTCAAAAATAGCAGCTATGAATCTGGTGTCACCTTCTGGATTTATGCAAATTATTTTCCTTGTTAGTCTTCTCTGTAATTTACTAAATTTATTTGTAATTGCGTATTTCATTATTAATTTAGGTATAATGATAATTAGTTTACGTGACTTGCTTAAATAGATTTTCTCTGAAAAAGAAAAATTGGAAATATTCAATTGGACAATTTTGTAAGCTCATTAGTATATATTTCATTTGCACTGTTAAATGAAAAAAGTAATTACATACGGTACATATGACCTCCTTCATCATGGCCATTTGAACCTACTTAGACGGGCCAAAGAACTTGGAGATTACCTAATCGTAGGAGTCACATCTGATAGCTACGACCGCGATAGGGGAAAACTGAATGTGCGAAACAATGTCCTCGAACGTGTGGAGGCAGTTAAGGCAACTGGATATGCTGATGAGGTTATTATTGAGGATTATATTG
>CAYNPB010000102.1:0-9697 GCA_964399005.1 uncultured Sangeribacter sp. | reverse complement strand
TTTAGGTGACTTTATACGTGTTTACCCTACTTGTTAAGATAATTTAATATTCAATTTTATTACTCACTGCTATAATCATAAAAAACGAGATTATGATTAGAGATATGAATAACTTTAACAAAATTTGTGCCGATTCCCAAAGGCTATCATTTAGAGTTCCGATACTCTTACATCAGTCGTACACATGATAATAAAATGGCTGTTGTAATTGTATCGGAGTTAGTTCCAAATAATTAATCCATATCTCTAATCATTCTCTCGTTGCTTTATTAGTTTGACCAAAATTTTTGCTCATCAAAGTTAATAAAACCAACTAAAATAAAGTTGGTCTATGAACAATAATATTAACTTTGGGCGATTTAATACCCTCTATGATTTCTTTGAAGCATTTCCGAATGAACAAAGTTGTATTAACTATTTGGAGAATATCAGATGGAAGGATGGCGTAGTATCACCATATGACCCAACTTCAAAAGTCTATCATCGTGGTGATGGGATGTATAGATGTAAGAATACTGGCAAAAATTTCAACGTGCGTATTGGCACTATATTTGAAGGGACGAAACTTTCCTTAAGAAAATGGTTTATGTCTATCTATCTTATTTGTAATCATAAGAAGTCTATCTCTGCCACCCAATTATCCAAAGATATATCAGTAACCTTAAAGACAGCGTGGTTTCTACTTCATAAAATTAGACGTACTTATCATATTATCCATACGGAAAAACTTGATAACGAAGTTGAACTCGATGAAACGTTTGTTGGTGGAAAGAATAAAAATCGTCATGCAAATAAGAAAGTCAAGAACAGCCAGGGAAGAAGTTTTAAGGATAAAGTGCCTGTATTTGGTATGCTCCAACGTGGTGGTAAGGTAATATGTAAGGTTGTAAAGGACACTACCTCTAAATCCCTAACACCACCAATACTTACCTCCATTAAGCGTACTGCAACATTATTTACTGATGAATGGTGTGGTTATGATGTGGTGCGTAAAATATACAAGACTAAACAAGTAGACCATGGGAAAGGACTTTATAGCATTGACGATGCCTACACTAATACAATAGAAGGTTTTTGGAGCAATTACTGCAAGCGTGTTATCAATACTATCTATAATTATATCAGCAAGAAATATATGCAACGCTATTTTGATGAATTCTGCTTTCGGTATAATACTCGCAACGTTTCAAATCAAGAAAGATTTAATATGGCTATTAGCATATCAAATATTCGTATCACACAAAATCAAATAGTAGGAAGATGAAATCAATAAAAAAAGATAAAGAGTATATGGCAATTCTTGATAAACCTATCGAAGAACTAAAGAAGCCATTAGGACAATCGGTAAATTTCGATAAAGCGATAACGGAAATATTAGAAAACAAAAATCTCAAAGTTTAATAATATGTACGTTGGATAATCGCGAAGGGTCTACTACCTTTAGTATTCCAACCGATACATTTCTCATCATAATTTTTATTAGATGACTTGTAATTACAACAAATATAATTGAGTTCAACTCCTGAAACAAATTTATAAATAATATTGGATTCCATAATTAATTTTGTTTTTTAGGACTACAAATGTAGTAAAAAATTATGGAATATGCAAATAGCCGACATCCGTGAGGACATCGGCTATTCTCGTCTCTTTATAATAAGAGATTATTTTGTACTTCGGATAAAGAGTATTTGAAGCATAGCATTATCAAGATTGCGCACTAAACATCTTTTTATGCCATTTGAATAAGTCTTTTGTGGCACAGATACCCCATTGCCAAGAGTAGTTTTACCTGTTCTTACTAACTTATAGCCAGTATTGGTAAGTTCCTCGTCTAACCCCATCCAATACATAGAGCCACAGAGAAAAGACACCTCTTTAATTGTACCATTTGTATTTGCTTCTACAGTAGCCATTAATGAAAAGTCACCTTGTCCTTCCATAAAGAAACCACGACTTCTTGATTGCATACTTAATGGCATATGATTACTCTTAAAAATCTGCTTGGCAGATGATAGAGTGTTCTTGGTCAAAATATCATTTCCCATAGGAATGATTACTGAAGATTGAGACCATGCGCTCATACTGCAAATACATACAGTAATAAGCATTAATAAAATCTTTTTCATAGGCGATTTACAAGAGTTTACTCTCCTCAAGCAACCATATATTGGAGAATTTTATTCGTATTAGAGTTATATATAAAAGTGGGCTGCCATCCTTGCACTCTTGTAGGTATCGCCAAACACCTGGATATACGCACGGATAAGCAGCCCACTTGGTATGAGCTGACTCCGTGCCCCGTATATCCTTGATGAAGATATGGCGATTTCACAAGAGGAAAGGCACTTTCATTTTCAAAAACATTGTCTTTCAAAAAAGACTCTGCAAAGATAATGAAATTCTTTGATAATTTAAGAAATTTATAATATTTTTTGAAATTTTATTTAATTGGCACGATATTTGTAATATGTATATTTAGTGCATAGACACACCTTCTTGTCGAAACCTTCGGGATGAAGGACTGGCTTACCCACTTCACAGTAACTGAATGTGGTGGAGTACCTCTCCATTAACAAGGAGAACTTACATTTAATAATCTAATCCGTAATACTATGAGTAATTTTACTGATGAAAGATTGGCTCAGGTTTGGGATAAAGGTCAAATCATAAGGGGTAAAAATCCCGACCTTTATAGGAGAGATAAATATGGGAATACCATGTATAGACCCTCCTATGGTAAGACAAGTGAAATGGGGTGGAATGTTGACCATTCCAAACCCCAAGCACTTGGTGGTACTGACCATTTGAACAATCTGCAACCGATGAATAGTAGGGAAAATTGTTCTAAGGGCAAGAAGTACCCAAAGTAATTGCAATAATCTCCGCACTCTAATCGTGTAGCCGCACGATTATGAGGTCTGTTAGAGAATCCGTGGGTGGTTGCACTACGCCCACGGTTCTATTAACTTTGATACGATTATAACGTTAAATACTCTTAACTTATTTTTTGACAAATTTGTCATTTGTTAGAAATTTTTTGACAAATATTCTTGAAATGCCCTTCGATTCTTGAACTTACTATGGTCAAACCTTTCTCCGCTTATTCTTTCAAACATACGAATAACGTTTCTATCCGTAAGTTCAAACTTATCGTCCAATTCCTTTTGGGAGAAGATATGACTATCTGTCTTAAAACTTCGACTCAAAATCTCCGTAATATTATTCAGTAGCCTTATGGTAGCCGATTTCTTCGCATTCTCGGCTCTTATCTCTTCTTCATCTATAAACTTTAAGGGAATAGAATTTTCTACGGAATAAAACGTCTCACAGAATTGGGGAGAATAGTTCTTCTCGGTTGTAACCTTTATAGTTAGTCCGCCATCAGCATCCACCTCTGAATCTATTATAAATCTTTGATTATTTTGCATCTTTGTCATATTGCCACAAATTTAGGGTAAACACGTATAAAGTCACCATTCTTTATATCATCAACATTCGAATCAATCATATAGTTCACTGAATGCTTTGTCAAGACGTGGAATTGGATCTGAATAATGATTTCCCGGGACACTCTCAAATTTGGTTTTTATTCCGGCATCACTTAGCAAATGGATTATTTCCTCCGTGTTTTCACCCACAGAATTGAATTCCTTTACATTAGATTTAGATTCCTGATTCCCGAGAAGAAAGAATGCCTTTCCGCTTTTAGCTGGGATCGTTCTGTTTTTCATCCAGTCTATAAATCCTTCATACCAGAAAGAACCTGATAAAGACGCAATATTCCTGAAAGTGTCACAGACCATCCATTGCCACAATGCAAAAAGACCGGACATAGAGACTCCGACAAGACTTCTTTCGGCATCCTGAGCAATTCCGATTTTATTCTCTACTTTCGTCAAAACACTTTGAAGTTTTTTAAGGAATTCCGGTGATTCTCCCTTGAAGGGAGCAGTTCCCTTCGGAACTCCCGGAGCAGGCCAAGGACTAAAGACGTTTTGCCAATCCATGCCGGTTATTACCACAATATTGACTCCATATTTATATGAAGCCATAGATATCCAATCGGATAGCATATCCATCGGATAAAGTATATAGGCAATCTTTCGATTATCCTCTACTGTGCTGCATAAGAAGTGAAGTCCTTCTAATTCAAATTTTTGGTTCATAATATTTCATCATATCCGGCATTTCTTCGAATCCTATCGAGCTATACACCGGTTTTCCATCTTCAGTTGATTCAAGATATATTTTCCCGCAGTCGCGACGTTTTGCTTCATCTATTAATGCTTTTACTATATGATGAGCCACGCCGTGCTTGCGGAATGCTTCGCGTACATATATGTTCATCAGGTAGGCGCAATGTCCTGATGGATTATCGGGGGAGGGGAGTTCATCAGTCAGACAAATTGACCCGCATCCGCTATCCTCTCCATCAACGGAAGCCACTAATGCATAGTGCGATCCATCGGCAATATGTTGCTGATAATAGCTTCTGTTCCGGGCAAGCAATTCAGAGGATGGTTCTTTACCAAATACATGGCAAATCACCTCCTTGCGCCATGCCAATAATTCCGGCAACTGCTTTATTTCCTTTATTTCAATCATTGAATTTTCTAATGAACAATTTTTTAAATTAAAAACAAAAGGCTACATAATCAACAAAAAATATTAATCAGAGGTTTATCAAGCCAGAGTTTAAGTGGCTGCATATCCAAAAATTTAAATATCGTTAGATGCTATTATTTTAGATTGTTTAGCTGCAAAATTATAATTATTTATTATCTTTGCATTTCAAATATAAAAAGATGAAATCAGTTTTAAAGATAGTAGGAGGCCTGTTGTTAGGTGGATTGATAGGTATATTTATCGGTGGTCTCATTGTTGTGCTGTTTACCGATAACACATTCTCAGAATATATCCGGAAATTTTATACTCTTCATATTTCTGAAAGTATAGCAATTATCTTTGTTGCCTTAGGATCTTTCATTCTGTCGCTTGCCATTCTTATACCAATTCATGAATTCGGGCATCTCGTGTGCGGACTGATGACCGGATATAAGTTTGTGAGCTTCCGAATATTTAATTTCACATTGCTTAAGGAAGATGGAAAAATACGAATGAAGAAGTTTGGAATTGCAGGCACAGGTGGACAATGCCTGCTTACTCCTCCCGATCTCCCACTTGAAGAAATTCCAACCGGGTGGTACAATTTCGGTGGAATCCTTGCAAATATGATTATCCTTGCCATTGCAATCCCTTTAGCATTTCTCGACCTTAATCCATTCGTGGCCGAAGCACTATGGATATTCATTCTCATTGATGTAGTAATGATTCTTCTCAATGGTATTCCAATGCAGGCCGGTGGTGTTGGCAACGATGGATACAACATTAGGCTCCTGAGGAAAAATCTTATGAGCAAGCAGGGGATCATCAATCAACTTCGCACAAATGCTCTAAACCAAAATGGCATGCGACCTAAAGATATGCCTGATGATCTATTTTCAAATCCACGGAACATAGACTATAAAAACGCTCTCGAAGTTTCCATTCCTTTGATGTATGCATCCCGACTAATTGACAGTTTGCAATATGAGGAAGCATTGGCAGAATTTGAAATCTTGTATTCCCACAGAGATAAGATAATGCCTCTCTACAATAAGGAAATAGCTTGCGAACTTACGTTCCTTTATTTGAGAACTAATCAGATAGATAAAGCAGAAAAGCTATTGGATAATGACTTGAGAAAATATATTGAGACTTATAGGAAAATGATGTCGTCAAAGGAGCGTATACTTATAGCCATTGCCTTGTATCTCGACAAAGATCCTGCAAAAGCACAAGATCTTTACGAGCAGTTCAAAACCAGAAAAGACGAATATCTTCTACAAGGAGAAGTAAAAAGCGACCTCTCCCTAATAGAAGATATGATTAACTAAACGACTCGCTGACTGCCAAATAAAACTGTAGTACTGGGTGAAACCTAATCACGAGCATCATTTTTGAACATTGACGAAGAAGCAATTGTTCTCTTTAAAGAAGATTATAATTATCTTTATTTATGAAAATAGTAGTATTAGACGGTTACGGGATGAATCCCGGAGACCTTTCATGGAACGAACTCGAAAAATTAGGGGATGTGACTATTTACGACCGCACTATTCCCTCGGAAGTTATTGATCGTTCAACAGGTGCGGATATTTTACTCACTAATAAGGTGATACTTGACCGGCAGATAATTGAAAAACTCCCGGATCTTAAGTATATAGGTGTTCTTGCAACCGGTTATAATGTTGTGGATATTAAGGCGGCAACTGAAAAGGGGATAGTTGTCACTAATATTCCTTCTTACAGCACAGCTTCCGTAGCGCAAATGGTTTTCTCACTACTTCTTGCAATCACAAATAATGTAGAACATTACACTGCCGACAACCTTGCAGGACGCTGGAGTAGAAATGCCGATTTCTGTTATTGGGACGCTCCGCTGACCGAACTTGCAGGAAAGACATTTGGTATAGTGGGTTTCGGAAACATTGGAAGCAAGGTTGCTGCGATAGCTTTGGCATTTGGCATGAAAGTCATTATTTTGTCATCAAAATCCAAAGATTCTCTTCCAGTCGGCATCGAGAAAGCAGAGAATCTTGACCAACTTCTTAGAGAAAGTGATGTGCTCTCGCTCCATTGCCCTCTAACGGATTCCACTAAGCATCTAATTAATGCCGATACATTAGCTAAGATGAAGAAGTCGGCAATTTTAATAAATACAGGCCGTGGACCACTTATTGACGAAAACGCGGTTGCAGATGCTCTTAACAAAGGTAAATTGCGTGGTGCCGGTGTAGATGTAATGTCTTGCGAACCTCCGACAATAGACAACCCTCTTCTGTATGCACGAAATTGTTTTACCACCCCTCATCTCGGCTGGGCAACCCTTGAAGCTCGTCAGCGTTTGATGGACATTGCTGTTGCAAACGTCGCCAATTTCATTGAAGGAACACCTGTCAACGTAGTCAGTTAAGGCTATAATTTAGTTATCTAATTATATTAAAAATCGCACTTAGTTCATATATGGTTGAGAAAAAGTTGAAAAAAGTGGTCAAGGTTATGGCCATTGCTTCAGTTTGTGCATTTGAAGCAATATTAAGCTCAGATGTGTATGCTGCGGATGAGGTTCCTGCTATTCAAAGGGCTGACATCGGACAAATAGAACGTCTGAGAGTTTTTTCCCCTCAGTTGAAAGATTCGATAACAGTTGATGTTTGGTTGCCGGAAGGTTTCGGTAGCGACCCAAACCTACGTTATCCAGTCTTGTATATGCACGATGGCCAAAATCTATATGATGCCACCACCACCTGGAATGGACAGGCATGGGAGATGGATGCCACCTCCGGACAACTCATTATGGACGGGAAAGTACCCCCATTTATTATTGTAGGCATTCATAGCGACCCGGAAAAGCGGGTTTCTCAACTGATGCCCGAGAAGGCTGTAAAAGAAGCTGGACTCGACGAACTTATGGCAGAGGTCAAGCTGAAAGGACAACCTGTACTTGGCGACGAGTACGCTGCTTTTGTGGTGGAGACTTTAAAACCTTTTGTTGACAATTCCTACCCAACGCTTAAAGATGCGGAAAACACTATGGTTATGGGCTCAAGTATGGGAGGATTAATGTCGCTTTATCTCATTTCCATGTATCCGGAAACGTTTGGCGGAGCAGCTTGCTTGTCAACACATTGGTATGGCTCGCTCAATGCCGGAGACTTATTCGGCAACGCAATGATGGACTTTGTGGAGAAACATCTTCCTGATCCTTCGACCCATCGTCTATATTTCGATCATGGCACTTCTACCATTGATGCCTATTATGGACCATGGGAGACTAAGGCATTGTTGAAAGCTCAGGAAAAAGGTTACGTTTATGGAGAAAACCTCGACAGCTATATCGACTATGGTGCTCCACATGAAGAGAAAGCTTGGGCTGGGAGAGTGGCACGTCCGTTGTGTTTCCTCTTCTCACGTTGAGTAATCACTTTTCCACTCGGGAAAGGTCAAACCCTGACGCACTGCGACTATGCAAGCTTATTATTAGGGGCTTTGCTTTAACGATAGAGTCAGGCTGATACAAGATGAAATTATATCCATCAGGCACTTCATCAATATTATAGGAAAATACTCCTTTGGCTTCAGACCAAAAGCAAATGGTAGTAATTAAGAATGAAAGAATAATGCAGCGCATATAGATGTAGGATTTTTTATCTTTTGACTGAGGCATGTAAGAATAGTTTAATCAATCTTTAGAAGTATTACATAGTTCACACGTAAGTAATTGGAGCCTACCTATCAATCAGAAGCACCCACAAATGTTATGCGGGTGCATTCGATAAAGAGTAGGTAAGGAGCAATTATAAGTTCAAGTATTCTTTAAGAACCTCAACATATTCTTCAAAAGCCTTGCGTCCTTTATCGGTTATTTGACAGACAGTTCGGGTTTTCTTACCGGCAAAGCCTTTCTCGGTAGAGATATAACCGGCAGTAGTAAGTTTGTCAATTTGTACACTGAGATTCCCTGCGGTGGCGTCAGTTTTCTCTTTGAGATAGACGAAATCCGCTTCGTCAACATTCATTAGAATTGACATGACCGCAAGTCGAAGTTGCGAATGCAACAGCGGATCAAGTTCTTTCATTGTTCCTGAGCTTTAATTTTTCTTGAAATGATGAACGCAGGAACAATGAACATTAGCAAGAAGCAGAGAATGTAAAGAGGAACGACCCACGAATAAAGTAAAGGTACTTCGCAAAGATTGCAAATGATTATTGCAAAGCCGGAAAATATTGAGAAAACACCTCCGAATACGTATGAGTTTTCACGAAGTAATAGTCCGCTCACTGTTGCTCCAAAGCCTACTATTATAAAAGCATAATAGAACATTGCCAGCCAAGCTTGTGGGTAACCGCACTCTTGAGCAATGAAACAACCGATTGTAAGGCCTATAGCAATGAAACCTACAGTTTTCCAGACTCCTTCGCTTACCTTGTCAAGATAAGTTTTCGTTGAAATCTTTTCTTTTCTTTTCGATGATAGTATATAGTTTGCCGGAATACCGATGATCGGAATAGCAAACCATACGAAGTTAAACCATGGATTGTGAGTAAAATAAATGAGTATCCATGCGGCGGCAGCAGTTACTATAGTAATAACTGCCCACATTACGGATATTCTCAGATCTACCGGCGCAACTCTACGCTTGGTGCTCTGAATCATGGAAGCGATAAGTTCCATGCTTTCTTGTGGAGATAATTTTTTGTCGTCCATTTTTTGAGATTTAAAGGGTTTGTAAATCGGTTTATTCTATAAACCATTTTCGGCTTAAAAAAGAGTGGTCGCGCGATTCCACTCTGTTTTCGGGTGCAAAGATAATACGGTTTATTTTATAAACCAAATTTTCTGGCAACTTTTTTCAAAAAAATTTTATAAAGATTCTGAAAGAGGGATAGATTGGAAGGAGTTGAAGTGGCATTTTCACTCCGACCGCAAGCGCAGCGTCACTTGATGTTGCTCCCGGACGCAGTAACTTTGGTCACTGCTGATTATAGAATTCAATAATTTGCCAGAATATAGAAAGACGACTATATCAACATTACCATAAAAACAATGAGGTCGTGCAGCGAAATGCACGACCTCTTTTTTCCCTTTTAT
>CAYNPB010000101.1:0-9760 GCA_964399005.1 uncultured Sangeribacter sp. | reverse complement strand
GATTGAGCCAAAAGCCGAAAAGCGCCCAAGCCAGCGAAGGCTTTGGGTAATTTCCACCATAGATTCTCAAAAGAATATGATTTAAGGCAATTTATATTTTATTAATAATTGGGTTAATTATCTCGTGAATATATTAATTATTTTCAATAGATGTTTTCTTTGCTCGGATTTGGACGGTGCTTTTCTCCAAGTCTCGTCCGTCATGATGCCCGCATCATTCCATCCTCAACTTGAGAAAATCCCTCGCCCAAATCCGCCCCAGGGGCTCTCAAATTTTATGAGATGGGCTCTTAATGGTATTGTTCAGATTCTTACTTCACCATGACTTTGCGTACATTGCCATCTGCATCGATCACGATGTTGAGTCCTGATTGCATGGAGCTGATCTTGATGCCCTGTGGCGAATAAATGCCGGCAGGAATCCGGGTGCGCCCCTCTGTGACTCCCTCTACTCCGGTGTCTTCATTCTTGATCAGTCTGCACGACAGAAGCAGGAATTCATGATATCCCGGGGTAGTCGATTTGTCGGCAAAGCGGATTGCGTAATCCCCTTTCTCCGCTACATTGAAGGTAAACTCATGTTCTTTCTCTGCTGATACGTCAGCGGCCATGTCTCCGTTGGCATTCACCTCCGGAGTGAAAGCCTCCGAGTGCGCGATCTCTGCGTCGGTGTCAGCTTTGCAGATCACTACGTCGTAGGAGGGTTCTGCCTTCCATGCTGCCATGGCGAAAGAAAGCTTGTATTCCCCGGGCTCGAGTGTCAGTCGGTAGTCTTTCTGAGTGCCATATTCAGCCATTCCGTTTCTCCAATAGAGAGCCTTACCCTGATAGCCGGTGAAATCTTTGAAGATTCTTGATCCGGAAGTGTAGGTGTTGGGATATTGGTGCACTTCCTTGTTTTCTTGTGTGCAACGCCACCCTGCAGGGATAGCTCCATAGGCTTCATTGGCAAAATTAAGTTTGTAGACCGACGTGTTGTCGTAGAATACCGGCTGAATTGTGACATTGTCATCCGGCATGGTGAAGGTGATTTCTCCTGAATTGTCGATTTCGATGGTCTTCGACATGCTGTAATATACTGAATTGACGATTCGGAGTTCCTTAAGAGCATACCCTTCTTCCGGGGTCACTGTCAAGGTCACTGTCTCTCCTTCGGCAGCTTCTTTGACATCAGCTGTGATCTTGCCATTCTCGGCATCTCTTATCGTGACAAGGAATTTCTCTGCCGGAGTTCCCTTCGGCACGTAGATAATCTGGTCGATAGTCGGGCCTACACCTGAAGTGTTGGTGATGATGAAGGTGTTCTGTCCCTCTATCAAGGATGCTTCCACTTTGAGTTTCTTCCAGTCGTTTCTGTCAGCGCGGGGGATGGTCATTGTCCTCACATCTCCATTGACCGAAACTTCAATCTCTGCATCAGCCGACGTTTTGCAATAGCGTACGTAGATGTCATAGTCTCGAGCCTCGGGCAGTGTTAGCTGGTGGCGGAGAGTTGCTTTTTTGTTGACGCCCATCTCTACAAATCCTACGCCCGAGAATTCGGAATATTCCGGTGCCCACCATCCGGAGTTGGTAGCGGCTACTTTGCCGACGCTTCTGTAGTCCATATCCTCAGCTTCGATGATTATGATGCCGTTGTATGGTTCCGGTTGCTTTGGCATGGAGGGGGCATAATCTGCAGGGATAGCATCTGTCATGTCGCTCCGGTCTGCATTACCGTTGCAATACACCGAAAGATCCAATGGCCCGAGGTGAGTCACGTAGAGTGTATAGCTTTTTTCAGCCTCGTTATATTCATCTTTCACTTCCGCTGAATATGATGTTTTCACGTCTGCTGAAAAGGATGCATGCTTTTTGAGCTCGAATGAAGGTTTCTCCTTCACTCCCTCTATTTTTACTATGTCTTCTCTTACAGTAGTGGTGTCATTGCGGAAGTTGTTCAGGTAGAAATCGATATGATCGGCATATTCGCGCACTACTCCCGACGACAATACGTCATACTTCAGTTCAAGTGTGTCGCAAGTGTTGTATTTCAATGGGATTCTTGCAGTCGCCGATTTCTTGCCGTTGAGATATGAATAGGGAGTGTAGGTGACGAGCTGGTTTCTCAGTCTGTTTACGTAGAGATCCCCTTTCGACACCTCGGGATAAAGCTTGTTGAACTCCTCTACTTTCTTATCTGTAGTGGGCCAATAGGTATTGCGTGAAGATTTTTTGACTTGAACGGGGATTTTCTTTGCCAATTCGTCGGCGGCCTCGATCATGACTGGAATAGCTCCATAGCGCCCGGTCTTTTTGAGATAGAGGAGGTTGTCCATCCAGTAGCCGTTATTTCGGTTGAAGGGGTCGGTCTGCTTGTATAGCCCGTCATAGAGATTGTCCCATGACGCATATTTCTGTTCCTCGTTGCCACTGCTGACATCGTTGATGACTGCGACCTTGACTCTTTCCACTACTTCCTGCCTTGTAGGTATATATAGAGTCCCGTCAACTACTTTAGCAAACATATCGAGCCAGATTCTGTCGAAGTTGGGGAAGTAGCTGAAGGAGCGTTTGAGATAGTTGCCATCAAGAGTGGTAGATGGGTTCTTGAAGTCTTCGGTGGTTGTCAGCTCCGGTCCATCCCATACTGCACCGCCGTTGACGCACATCTGCTCGAGTGCGGTTCCGATGCCGGCAGCTCCGGGATAGGTCTTCCCATGTTTTTCTCCAAGGAGTGCGTCGAGTGCACCGTTCCATCCGCAGTTGTCGTAGCGGATGCCGTAGTTGGTGGCAAGTCCTCCTACGAATGGCCCCCACGTTACGCTCTCATTATTATAGAAGCAGCTGCTGGTGGTGTATTTATAGAGCCAGAGTATTGCTTCAGGGTAGTCGCGGCATGCTTTCAGCAGGTCGGGATTCCTCTTCATCATGCCAAGTGGATTCAGACCGTGGCTCCAGATATTTCCGCAGAAACTTATGGTCAGGAATCCGCCGTATTTATGCGACATTTCCACAAGCTTTGCAAATAATGCGATTCGCTCTTCTTGTTTGGCACTGCTGAGGTCGCCCGGTTCGTCAAATCCCCAGAATTGCTCGGCATAGTTCCAGCCGAGGAAGTTGGGATAAGTCTTGAAGAAATATTCGAATGTCTCGAGGTCGTCATCCTGCAGGTGGGCGTGACCTCCACTGGCCTGCTGGCACGTAAACCATACGCGGTTGAGTTGGCATACTGTAGCCCATGATTTGAAGGTGCGCACTGCCGAACGCGGCATCCTATACATGCTTGTAGCCACGTCAAACTGGCATGAAAGCGAAAGATTCATGCATACGTAGGGTCTTATTTCTTCAGGAATGAGGTCAATGATTTTTTGAGGGTCTGCAGTGTTCCAGACATCGATATGAATCATCCAGAGTGGATGTTCATTGTCGATAGGGCGGCGTTGTTGCGCCGAAAGCGCAAGGCCGCAGAGAGAAAGTAGCAAGCAAAGGAAAATTCGCTTCATAATGTATAAATTCGTATTAGTCGTTTGTAATTAGATTCAAATGCTTTCCTTACGCCTACAAAATTATACATTATTATGCAATCCCTATTTCAAGAATAGTCGAAATACGTACATATTCGTCGCACGCACCCATCATTTCCATACAAATTCGTATATTCCCCCTCTCGCATCGCTTTGAGTAGAAAGCATCCTCCGAATGCGTCACCGCGCGTCCCAAGTCTACCGAATCTATATGTCATTTGCAAATCCAAAAAAAAATTATTAATTTTGCAAATAATAATATTTGAGTAAATAATATCGAATAATGGATGCAAATAGCAATATGTTATCACTTCTGGAGAGCCTCATGCCGGAGCCTGCCGAGGATATTGCTCGCAAGATAGCCGACGATTTCCGCCGGCGTCGCGTTGAGAAAGGGCTATCACGTGCTGACATTGCAAAAAAATCAGGAGTGCCACTTGCCAACATCACCAGATTCGAACAGAAAGCACTTATATCTCTCTCCAATCTCGTAGAACTCGCTATAGCGCTCGGCTACACCCTTGAGATAAAAGATATATTTGCTACCCCTAAATACTCAACCATGGAGGAATTGCTCCAAATCCGCAAAAACCAAGGCAAATCCAAAGCCTACAAACCCCGCAGCCCCAAGCCATGACCAAAATCGAAAAACTCTCCGTTAATTTCCACGATACAAAAGTTGGGACCCTTTCCTTTGATCCGAAAGGTCAGCTCTGCGTGTTTGAATATGACATGGCCTGGCGAATCAACGGATTCAGTATATCTCCTCTCGAGCTCCCGCTGAAAGAAGGTACATTTCTTGCAAAAGCAATCCCTTTCAATGGAAATTTCGGCATCTTTGAAGATAGCCTTCCCGATGGATATGGAAGATATCTTCTTATGAAAACTCTAAAAAAGGAAGGTGTCAATGAATCTGATCTGTCTGCACTCGACCGTCTGAGCATAGTAGGAGAAAGCGGCATGGGCGCCCTGACCTATTCTCCAATTAATAGAATTGTCACCGGTCAGGAGACCGACGATTTCGATTTGCTTCAGAAGAAAGCCCTTGAAGTGCTTAGAGAGCGTCAGGATGACGATGCCGAACTGCTTCTATTCAATAGTGGCAATAGCGGTGGTGCACGCCCGAAAGCTGTCTTTTCGGATTCCGAGGGGCATTGGCTCGTGAAATTCCGTCATTTCTACGATCCGAAAGATATCGGAGAGCAAGAATACCTTTACACCGACACTGCAAGGAAATGTGGCATCAATGTCCCGGATTTCAAACTCGTCAATGGAAAGTATTTCGCTACAAAGAGATTTGACCTATCGCCTGAAGGAGAAAGAATTCATACTGCTACATCCGGAGGATTACTTGGTATATCTCTTGGCAATCCAATTCTCGATTACAACAATCTTCTTGCACTCACCGGCTATCTGACTCAAAATGAAAGTGACGTGGAAGAGATGTATCGGCGTATGGTTTTCAACTATCTTATAGATAATAAGGATGATCACTGCAAGAATTTCAGTTTTAGGGTATTGAAATCTCCGGATGGAAAGTGGAAATGGCAGCTCGCTCCGGCATATGATCTCACATTAAACTCCGAAGGCTACAACGGTGAGCATGCAACTTCTGTGAACGGAACTGGCCATCCTAAGATGTCAGACTTTATAGAAGTCGGCAGAAAAATAAGGCTTTCAGAGCAAAAATGCCGCCAACTTATAGAGCAAGTAGCCGACAACTCCGCCCCTCTTATCCGCTATCCCCTCAAATAATAATATCAAATTTTATTCTTGAATTAAAATCCATCATTTAATATATATGGTATTTTTCAATTGCGACTATATGGCTGGGGCTCATCCACAAGTACTAAAAGCCCTTTGCGACACTAACTTGCTGAAAACTGTCGGCTATGGCGACGACCCCTTCACATCTCAGGCCAAAGAAACTATCCTCCATGCCTGTGATCTCAAGGAAGGAGCTGTCTATTTCCTCGAAGGAGGCACACAGACCAATAAGACAGTAATCGACCGCATTCTGTCGAGAAATGATGGGGTCGTATGTTGCGAATCCGGACACATCAATGTGCATGAGGCAGGTGCTATTGAAGCCGATGGCCACAAAGTGCTTCCGCTTCCAGGCATCGACGGCAAACTCCAAGCTGAAACTATCCGCAAATACGCAGAAGACTTTTATCGCGACGAGACCAACGAGCATATGGTCCGCCCGGGTATGGTCTACATATCTCATCCCACTGAATTTGGGACTCTCTATTCAAAAAAGGAACTTGATGAAATTTCTTCAGTATGCAATGATTTTGGAATTCCGCTTTTCATCGATGGTGCCCGTCTTGCCTATGGTCTTGCCTCTGATGCCTCCGATGTGACTCTTGCGGATATCGCCCACATCGCCGATGTCTTTTATATAGGTGGCACAAAATGTGGTGCCATGTTTGGAGAAGCCGTAGTGTCTCGCCGTCCCGATCTTCTTCCACGCTTCAGATCACTCATGAAGCTGCATGGTGCCCTCCTTGCAAAAGGTCGGCTTCTCGCCGTCCAGTTCCTTTCTCTTTTTTCAGATGATCTATATCTGAAGATAGGCAGGCATGCCGACCGACTTGCAATGAAAATGAGAGAAGGATTCGATAAAAAAGGATATCCTCCATTCATTGACTCGCACACCAACCAGCAATTCTTCAAACTTCCAAACGATCTCATCGACCGCCTAAGCAAAGAGATAGGCTTCGAACTATGGGGTCCACGAGGAGAGAATGAATCCATAGTACGATTCGTCACCGACTGGTCCACAACCGACGAGGACATCGAAACCCTCCTAAATCTATTGTAATGGTATTACGGTTCGTGCGTCCGCTCCAAAATCATCGCTCCCACCGTCAAGTCGAGTGGCAAGCATGCTTCTCATGATATCAATAGATAAAATGACAAAACGCGAAAATAGTCCAAAAGAGAACTAAATATGGGCTAAAAAGAACAATCTTTTTCGATTCGCAGGCGTTTTATTTATAGAAATTCGAAAAGATGCTTATTCTACTTCAAATATAAGCAACCTCTAATACAAGATATAAATCAAAATACTATGGAAAAATTTATTGGATCACATTTCATTTATACCTATGCTAATGGCTGGGTCTACGAACTCTATGTAAAGAACGAAAACACCGTCGACTACCGAATCCACAGCGGAATGGTAGGCGGACGTTGGGTGCGCGATCAGAAAGCCGACATCGTAAAACTCGCTGATGGTGTCTATAAAATCTCTTGGACCGAGCCAACCGGCACTGACGTAAGCCTTAACTTCATGCCGGAGCAGAATAAACTCCATGGTGTAATATTCTTCCCGAAATGGGTTCAAGAACATCCTGAAATCACTGTATGCTATCAAAACGAGCATATTCCTTTGATGGAAGAGAGCCGTGAGAAATATGAGACATATCCTAAATATGTTGTCCCTGAATTCGGTGATATCTTCTTCTCTAAGAATGAGGGTATCAACAATGAGAAAGTCATATCTCAAGCTCCTTATGAAGGAATGACTGAAGACATCGTAAGCGGCAAATTGGATTTTACTAAGTGATTTGTATCACCCGAAAGTTGTGTGTTATAATATCGAAACCTCAGGCTATCTGTCTGAGGTTTTGACTTTATAAGGAAGTTGTGAACCCTTATGCCACCATAGCGTTAATATAATATAAACTATATATAAAATTTCAAAATATAATAATTCAAAATTTAAGCATAGCTTCAGTTGCAATCAATTATGAATTATGCATTATGAATTATGCATTAAATAAATGAATTATGCATTAAAAAAAACATGCAATGACCCAAGATTCCAACAACTCAAAGATAGTAGATCTGGCCACAATGCCATTAGGTGGCCGGCAGATTTTCATAATGGTGGCAGCCTCCCTCGGACAATTCATAGGTCAGGGACTCGCTACACTTGTGGGTATTGTCATTCCTCTGATCCAACTAGTGGCTCATCCTGAACTCAGCTCAGGTATTCAAGGTCTTATGGGATGTATTTCACTGATAGGTATTATGATTGGAACGGTGGTGTTTGGACGCCTCAGCGACCGCTACGGCTATCTCTTCTTCTTCCGTCTGTGTCCACTCATCATACTTGCCACCTCCCTGATCTGCGTCTTTATCCACGCAGTCCCGGTGCTTCTCGTTTGTCTCTTCCTTATGGGATTCGCCATCGGAGGTGAATATAGCCTCGATCCCGACTATATATCCGAACTGATGCCTGCCAAATGGCGTACGTTCATGGTAGGGCTTGCAAAGGCTCTCGCATCTGCCGGAAGCGCCGTAGTAGCCATCATTTGCTACCTTGCCATCACTAAGACAAAAGATGCTGCCATCTGGCCTGATCTTTTTTATATTACAGCCGGCATAGCAGCCCTCATGTTTATCACCCGTATCGGGTTCGCACAGAGTCCGCAATGGCTTATGAGCCGCGGTCAGGATGCTGCTGCACAGAAAGCCGTAGAAAAATTCCTCGGTCCCGACGTCAGGATGATCTCCGATGTGGCGGCGGCCACTGCATCCAAGCCAAAGGCCAAGCCTGAAAGCATGGGTGCCTTCATCAAGGAGCATTTGCGCAAGATAATACTTACCGGTGTGCCTTGGGCGTGTGAGGGGCTCGGTGTATACGGTATCGGTATATTCCTCCCTGTGCTCATCATAAGCTTCAAGATCAGCAGTCTCCCTGCCACCGCCCCGGAAATTGAACACATCACTCACTCCGTTGGTCTCACATTTGTGCTTACTCTCGTCATGATGCTCGGTTTTGGCCTGGGCCTCTATCTGCTGAAGAAAGAGAATCATGTAAAGATGCAGATTGTCGGGTTCTGGGGAAGTGCCATTGGGCTCGGTCTCCTTTTGGCAGCTTATCTTTGCCATTGGCCCTCTTGGATAGCAATTGCCGGCTTCGTGATATTCGAGCTTTTCCTCAATGCCGGACCTCACCTTATCACATTTATTCTTCCGAGTCAGGTATATGCCATTGAAAACCGTGGCACAGGCACCGGCATCGCAGCAGGAATCGGAAAGGCCGGAGCAGTAGCCGGAGCCTTCATCATTCCGGTGCTCCTTAAGAGCGGTGGCCCTACAACCGTAATGATTGTCTCCATTGCAGTGATGGTAGCCGGAGCTTTAATCACATATTTCGCCCGTCCCAAGAATAATTGACCCTTAAAAAAATCCTTGGTTCTTGACTCTTGACCCTTGACCCTTAAAAAAATCCTTGGTTCTTGACTCTTGACCCTTAAAAAAATCCTTGGTTCTTGACTCTTGACTCTTGACCCTTAAAATAATCCTTGGTTCTTGACTCTTGACTCTTGACCCTTAAAAAAATCCTTGGTTCTTGACTCTTGACCCTTGACCCTTAAAAATATCCTTGGTTCTTGACTCTTCACCCTTCACTCTTAGAATAATCCCATGGCAACTACTACAACCCCCACATTAAAACCTGAGTCAAAGGCTCAGAAGTATGTCACCACATTCATGAATATAGTGGTGCTGGTGCTTTCTGCAGGTCTTATCTCATGGATTTCATACGATACTTTTGAGCGTATCAACTTTCTTGACAATCATGCATACATGACATTCCAGTATTGGGTCTGCATGGTGTTCATTCTTGATTTCTTTATCGGTCTATATTATGCCGACAGGAAATGGACATACGTAAAACACCGTTTCTGGTTTTTACTATTGTCTATTCCGGTCCTAAATATAGTCAATTATCTGAATATCCACCTGAGTGCTGATGCGCTTTTCTTCGTCAGGTTCATTCCTTTGGCACGAGGGGCCTTGGCATTGGCAATTGTAGTCAGCTATGTCTCTTCCAACGCCGTGTCGAGCCTTTTCGCGTCATACATCACAATTATGCTCTTCATCGCCTACTTCTGCTCGCTTATCTTCTATCAGCGTGAGGCAGGCGTAAATCCGGATGTGAATTCCTACTGGACCGCCCTTTGGTGGACTATGATGAATCTATCTACTGTAGGTTGCAGCATATCGCCGGTCACTGTGGCTGGAAAGATTGTGGCGGTTGTTCTCCCGATTTCCGGTATGATCATCTTCCCGCTCTTCACTGTCTACCTTACTGACTATGTGACCCGTTCCTTCAAAAAGAATGCTCAGGAAAACGCTACCCAAAACAGCAATTCCTCACAAAATAACTCTTAACCCTTACCCCTTGGTTCTTGACTCTTGGTTCTTGACTCTTGGTTCTTGACTCTTGGTTCTTG
>CAYNPB010000100.1:0-9973 GCA_964399005.1 uncultured Sangeribacter sp. | reverse complement strand
ATTTTGTGCTTTTCGACAAGATGCCGAAAAATGAAATCAGAGACCTTTATCATATTTCTTCGATTCTATTGTTTTCTTTTTTTGTATGATTTTCCTGACCACCTCCTCAAATGGAGTGAAGTCCGGCTCTCCTATCCCGGTTAGAAAGGAACTTATGTCAGGATTCAGTGAAACTGTGTTTCGAGAGTCAATTGCCCCGAAATTGCATACTCCTTCAGAGCCGGTCTCATTCCTGATCACCTCCACAAAATCCTTCAGGGGCCGTGTGTCGTCGGAAGCGATGTTGTAGATAGCCTGATGGCAAGCAGGGAGCTTCATATAGTGATTGGCTATCTCCACGATCATCTTCGCCGCATCATCCACATACAGGAAATTCCATGTCTGCGTGCACTCTGTCATATCCATCGCTCTTCCATTGAGCATGGCATCAATGGCACTCATCACGAGAGTCCAGTCTTGATCCTCTTCACCAATCAAACTGTATATCCTCAGGTGAATGTAGGTGATCCCGAGCTCCTCTGATAGTTCAAAGGCCTCCTGCTGCAGTTGCAACTTAGCCCTTCCATATTCTGAAATGGGATGGCATTCGCTCCTTTCGGTTGTCATTTCCCGAGTGAGTCCATATTCAGCCTGACTTCCTGATTCGATGAACACCCTGCACCCCAATCTCCTTGCGACCCTGATGGCCTCCAGTGAGTCCACTACATTCTTATCCTGGATCTCACTGTTGTTTCTTCCTTCATGACCGGTGCCAGCCCATGCAAGGTTGATGAAGACGTCGGCACGATCCTCATCAGTAAGGTTGCAGTATTCATCCATCCCAAGAGTCTTGTAGACGACATCCTGAGGGAAGATGTAATCGCTTCTCCTGCCTATGGCGATCACCTCATCCCCTCTTCTTCTCAGCAACCGCACCAGCGCCTTGCCTAAGAAACTCGTTGCCCCTGTAATGATTACTCTCACTTCCCTACGTATTCTTTAATCTGACGCAGGCACAGCTCATGCACCGGCACATGGGTGTAGTCCCTATACCAGTCCACTGTCATAGCCACAGTCCGGTCAATATTCATCCGGGGTTCCCAACCGAGTCTGAACTTTGCCTTCGAGATGTCGAGCATCAGGAGCTTCGCCTCGTGCAGTGCATTCGGGTCCGAGAGGTCGCGGAGTTCCCCTTCCCCATAGTTCTCTATCACCATTGAAGCCACTTCCCATACGGTGGAAATGGACTCTGCGTGGGGTCCGAAGTTCCAGCCCTCGCAATATTCCGTAGGCGACTCCCACATCTTCTTTGCAAGGAGCATGTAGCCGCTCAGTGGCTCCAGCACATGCTGCCACGGACGGATGGCTTTCGGAGAACGTATGTCGATCGGTTTCCCGGATTCCAAAGCACGTATGCAGTCGGGAATGATACGGTCGAGAGCCCAGTCTCCTCCTCCGATGACATTTCCCGCCCGCACGCTTGCGATCGACTTGCCGTGCCTGTCATACTGCTCAGGATTGAAGAAGCTCCGTCGCCAAGATGAAATGGCTATCTCAGCAGCCCCCTTCGAGGATGAATACGGGTCATAGCCGCCCATAGGCTCGTTCTCACGGTAGCCCCATATCTGCTCCTTGTTCTCGTAGCACTTGTCGGTGGTGATCAAGACCCCGACCTTCACGCTGTCGGTAGCCCGAATCGCCTCCATGATATTGATGGTGCCCAACACGTTTGTCTGATAGGTCTCCACCGGTATTTCATAGCTGAGCCTCACGAGGGGCTGGGCAGCCAAGTGGAAGACTATCTCGGGTTGATGCTCCTTAAAAATGTCCTTCATCCTCTCCCCGTCGCGTATGTCGGCCCGAATGTCAGCCTTGATCTTGTCGCCAATACCTGAAAGCACGAAGTTGTCCTTGTCGGAATAGGGGTCGAGCCCCACTCCGACCACCTCCGCACCCAATTCATTCAGCCATATTGATAGCCACGAGCCCTTGAAGCCCGTGTGTCCGGTCACAAGCACCCGTTTCCCCTTGTAGAAGTTGTCGAAAATGTCAGCGTCCATTTTACTTAGATTCCGGATATTGCGCCACAAAGGCCTTGATGGTGTCTGTCATGTAGTGGAGCATCTCATCGGTCATGCCGGGATAGACCCCGATCCAAAGGGTGCTGTTCATGATGAAGTCGGTGTTGGCGAGGTCGCCGACCACGCGGTATCCATCCCCTGTCTTCTTCATCTGATCGAATGCAGGGTGCTTCAGCAGGTTTCCTGCGAATAGATTTCGGGTCTGAATCTTATGTGCCTCCAAGTATTTTGCAAGGTCATTGCGCGTGAAGGGGGCATCCGGCTTCACGGAGATCAGGAAACCGAACCATGAGGGGTTGCTGTGCTTCTGTGGCTCGGGAAGAATCAGCCACGGTGTCCCCTCCAGACCCTCACGGAGAATCCTGAAGTTACGGCGGCGTCTTTCCACGATGTCGTCGAGCTTCCCGAGCTGGGCGCAACCGATGGCAGCCTGCATGTCGGTCACCTTCAGGTTGTAGCCGAAATGGGAATACACATACTTGTGGTCGTAGCCGAGAGGCAGCTCGCCAAACTGCTTTGTGAAGCGGCATCCGCAGGTGTTGTCCACCCCTCCCATGCACCAGCAGTCGCGGCCCCAGTCGCGGAAAGAGTTGACGAGCTTGTGCAGCAGGGCATTGTTGGTGTAGACGGCACCACCTTCACCCATCGTCATATGGTGAGGGGGATAGAATGAGCTGGTGCCGATGTCTCCTATAGTGCCTGTCTTCCGTATCTCACCGGCTATCTCATATGTCGAGCCGAGGGCATCGCAGTTGTCCTCCACGAGCCAGAGTCCATGCTTGTCACAGAATTCCTTGACCCCCTTCAGGTCAAACGGATTTCCGAGCGAATGGGCTATCATCACCGCCTTGGTCTTGGGAGATAGGGCTTCCTCAAGTTTTGTGACATCTATGTTGTATTCGGGGATAGTCACGTCGACAAAGACCGGGACTGCACCATACTGGATGCAGGGGGTGACTGTGGTCGGAAAACCGCATGCCACAGTTATCACCTCGTCGCCACGCTTTATCTGTCGGTCGCCGAGCTGAGGCGAAGTCAGTGCAGAGAATGCGAGCAGATTAGCTGAAGAGCCGGAGTTGGTCAGCGAGCAATAGTGCACCCCGAGCCATTTGGCAAACTCCCTCTCGAACTTGGTAGCCCACGGTCCTGCCGTCAGCCAGAAGTCGAGCGATGAGTCGACGAGATTCACCATCTCGGCATCGTCGAAATAGCGGCCTCCGTAGTTCACGAATGTCTCACCCGGCTTGAATTCCTTCTGCTTTCTGTGAGTCTCCTTATAATATTCCTTGGTAAGTTCAAGAATCTGCTTCTTGAGTTCCTCTTTTCTGTCCACTTTTATTAATGATGAATTATTAATGATGAATGATAAATTGAGTTTCCGGTGGCTTTCTCCATTTGAAGAAGAAGCGATTTTTCAGAAGCTCTTGGGTATGTCGCGGTCCCATCTCTTCCAGGGGGCCGCATTGTTGGCGAGGAGTTTCTCGAGCATGTTCTTCTCGCGTATGTTGTCCATGCACTGCCAGAATCCCTCGTGGATATACGACATCAGCTCCCCTTTCTCGGCAAGGGTCTCGAGCGGCTTGCGCTCGAACACGCAGTCGTCGCCGTCAAGGTAGTCGAACACCTCCGGCTGAAGCACCATGTATCCGGCATTGATCGGGGCGCCGTCGCCGATGTTCTTCTCTCTGAATGACTTCACGGCGTTGTCACCCCCTATGTCCAGGATTCCCTTGTCCTGGGCGAGCTTGACTGCAGTCAGGGTCGCGATCTTGCCGTGCGACTTGTGGAACTCCACGAGCTTAGCGATGTCCACGTCGCAGACACCGTCGCCGTAAGTCAGAAGGAAAGGCTCGTCGCCCACGTATTTCTGGATTCTCTTGATGCGTCCGCCGGTCATGGTGTTGTAGCCGGTGTCCACGACGGTAACTTTCCAAGGCTCGCAATGGCTCTCGTGGACTGTCATGTCGTTTCTGCCATCACGGAAATCGAAAGTTACGTCGGAATTGTATAGAAAATAGTTGGCAAACCACTGCTTGATGTATTCCTGCTTGTAGCCGGCGCAGATGATGAACTCGGTGAAGCCAAAATGAGCATACTCCTTCATGATATGCCAAAGTATCGGCATACCTCCGATTTCAATCATAGGCTTTGGTTTAAATTGAGATTCTTCGGAGATTCTCGAACCATATCCTCCCGCTAAGAGTACTACTTTCACTTTATTTATTGGTATTTCTTAATTCGTAATTGTTCTGCTTATTCAATGGCATGCATTGAAACATCTGTATATCCATTTTATCGAGCGAAGCCGATGTATGTTATCTGCTGTTCCAAAACGTAAAAGCGTTCGAAACCATAATGTGGGGCGATAATTCGCTTTCTTTATATCTTCCTTAAGAGTTGCAAACCATTCGCTATTGCGCACATCATCGCCGGTGAATCGTGAATCTTTAAGGATTCTCTCCAATACGGACAAGCGATATTTTATTGACCCTTTCAGAAAGTGGAGATCCTGCTTATCGGGCGCAATCGACTCGAATAGAAGTGTATTATAAAGTTTCTCGTATTCACTTGTCACTCTGAAAGTCTTTGTCACTTGCGAGGAATGTCTGCGGTATTCGTAATTATCTTTCTCTGTCGAATAAGCTACTTTTCCTTTAGCCACCATGCTAAGCCGCAGCAGCATGAGCATATCTTCACCCCATACTATCTCCCGCGGTATATCTAAAGCATCGGAGGAATCGAATAGCGATCTGCGGAAGAGTTTCAGCCAGGGGGCTTTGGGAAATTTCCTTATGTCTTGGATATCATAAGTCAATTGTTGTGCTGTTGCCACCTTATCGCTTTTCATTTTACCGACAATGATGTCAATATCTTCTCGCATCAGTGGAAGCCATGTGCTGATTATTTCCTCTTTTACAGTGTCATCGGCATCAACAAACATTATCCATTCTCCCTTAGCGTTGGCGACCCCCGTTTTTCGGGCTGCTGTGACTCCTTGGTTTGTCTGCCTTACAAGCTTGACATCTTTATAAGATTCCACCAATCTTGGTCCTTCGTCTGTAGATCCATCATCGACAACGATCACCTCAAAGTTGCTGAATTTCTGATTCATCACACTATTGAGACATTCTTCTATATATTCTTCACAATTATATAAAGGAATAATGATCGATACCAAAGGAGCGGATTTGTCTTCCATTTGTGATTGAGCTAAGTGTTGTGTTATCGCAATGCAAAGATAATCCTTTTCTTTCATATTGCCAAATCAAAACTTCTTTAGTTCTCGGATATTTTGTCCATACGAAAAATATTTCTTATTTTTGCAATCTAAAACCCCAATAATGATGGAAAATCCTCTCATTAGCATTATAGTGCCTGTCTATAATATGGAAATGTATCTCAGGGAATGTCTTGATTCTATAAAGTCGCAGACATTTCTCAATTGGGAGTGCATCCTCGTAGATGATGGCAGCAGAGACTCCTCCCCTTCTATATGTGACGAATACGCAAAGGAAGACCCCAGATTCAAGGTGATTCATAAGCAGAATGGTGGATTATCACATGCAAGGAATGCCGCTTTGAAAATCGCTAAAGGTGGCTATATTGGCTTTGTAGATTCGGATGATTGGATTGATCCTCAGATGTATGAGACATTATACAATCTGATTACAGAGGCGGATGCAGATATCTCCATGGTGGGAGTGGTCAAGGAGTATCGGGGAAGGAAATCCATCAAGCATTTCGTTAGGCAAAAGACAATTATGGATGGGAGTGAGACAATTCGTGCCATTGGATTCGATCGATTCCCAAGCTATATGTGCAATAAGCTTCATAAGAGAGAGATAATGACTTGCGACTTTCCTGATGGCAGGAATTTTGAGGATATGTATGTCTATGGTCATTGGCTTAAAAATGTGAAGAAATTTGCTATTGATCCTGCCCCCCTTTATCATTATAGAATTAGAATCGGAAGCATTTCCCATGCAAATCCGGGAAAAAACAGATATGATTTCTTCTTATCTTGTATCGAGCGGATGCGCATGTTTGATATTGTTGAGGATGCTACCATCGACGACGACTGGAAAAATGCATATATCAATAAATCTGCTGTTTTGGCTGCCAAGCGTATTGCTCGCGAGGAATCGGATAAGGAAGTGAGGAATGAAGCAATCCGACGTGTTTCCGATAAACTTAGGGAATATCCTCTTCCTTCAATAAAGAAAATGAATCCTAAGACTTGGTTTCGAGCAAATCTTCTGAGAAATAATATAAAGGGTTTCAGCAGATTGATGCGAGCTGTACATTTCTTCGACTTTGACATTAAAAGCCGGGAAAAACGCTATTATGATTGATTATGGAGATAGATTTTGTGGTGACTTGGGTCAACATGGACGACCCCGATTGGAAGGCAGAATTCGATAAGTATTCAGGCAGGACAGATAATGAAAAAAATGGTGTTTCCGTAGCCCGTTTCCGCGACTATGGATTCCTAAAATATTGGTTTCGCGGTGTAGCCAAATTTGCTCCGTGGGTCAGGAAAATTCATTTTATTTGCTCCGGAAATCCCCCGGAATGGCTTGATCTGTCGAATCCCAAGCTCAATATTGTCAGGCACAAGGATTTTATCCCCTCTGAATTCCTGCCTACGTTCAATTCTGTCGTAATCGAGAGATACATGTATCGTATTCCCGATTTGGCGGATCATTTCGTATATTTCAACGACGATTTCTATATCATACGCCCTATTTCTGAGGAACGCTTTTTCCTTAACGGCCTCCCACGCGACATAGCTGCCTTCCAATATAATCCCTCATGGTCGCAATATTACAAGAGGATAAAAAACAATATCCGCATCATCAATCAGCATTTCGATAAGAAAGCGGTCATGAAAGAGCATCATGACAAATGGTTTGACAAAAGTTATGGCTCGAAAGCAAGGATGAACTATCTGTTGCTTCCCTACGGCAAGTTCATCACCCTTCGCGTTCCTCATAATGCCCAGCCATATCTTAAAGAGACTTTCAAAGAAGTTTGGAACGCCGCCGGCAAGGAACTAACGGAAACTTCGGCCAATCGTTTCAGAAAGGTGACGGATTATACTCCCGAGCTATTCCGAACTTGGCAGATATGCCGTGGCAACTTCGCGCCATACAACACTTATCAGGATACTAAGATGTTTCCCCTTATGGTGCGTCCGAAGCAGGCGGTTGAGGCAATCAGAAAGCAGTCGTATGCTCTCGTGTGTCTCAACGATAATGTTCATATCCGCAACTATGATCAGGTGATGAGCAATATTCAGGCGGCTTTCGAATCAATCCTGCCTGAAAAATCTCCTTTTGAGAAATAGCGATATTCTTTTGTCTTATACTGAAATGAAAAGGACGCACGACTTGTGCGTCCGAAAGACTTCATAATTTTTCCTTTATTTGAGGGTATTTCTCAAGTATCTTCTTCAGGGAGTTGTCGTTTCTGCTTGAACCATCCTTGAAGTTTACACTCTTCAACGAGATCTGCCGAGGCTTCCCTACTTCCTTTGGTTTGTTATGCCTTCCAAATGGCATTGGAATGATAGTTTTTCCGTTGGAAATGGCGGCTGCCCAAAACCATATGTCGTCGGTGGTCGGAGCTAACTTCATGAATATTTCTTCATCAAGCATATCCTTGTTAAGTGCTCCAGGCGGATACAATACGCCTCCTACTCCTGTCTGGATTATATGCGGGTCTATCTTGATTCTTTCAGTCAAGAAGTGATACCATCTAAGTTTTTTCCATTGCCGATAGAGTTTCGACGGGTCGGCTATTTTTGCTCGGTTGGCGATGATTGCATCCGGATATTTATTGTGCATTTCCACTAAATCCTTCAGCATGTCTTTGTCGTAGTCCACATCATCGTCAATTGTCACTATTACCGAGTCAGGGAAGTCTTTCAGAGCGGGGATTAGTTTGCGATACGACCTGATATCCCGAGGAAAATCCCTTATTTCAAAGATTTCATTCTCTTTCTCTAATCTTTTCAATTCTTCCGGTATGTCGCGATCCTTAAACTGATCAAGAGTCAGATAGAGCACCAGCTTGTCAGGCAATAGCGAACCCCGCAGTATCGATTTAATTGCCTTAATGGCATAATCGATAGCTGCAGGGAAAGATGTTAGAGAGACTATAAGATTGTTCATGCGTTGTGACAAGCTGTCAGGATTACTTCAGACACGGTCGGATGTCCGAAGATCACGTTTTCAATTCCTTCGAGTGTCATTCCGGCATTCATAAGGTCGGCACACTGCTGCGCGAGATCGGCTGCTTCAACTCCCATGATATGAGCTCCGATGAGTTTTCCGTCATCCTTGCGGAAGATGAGCTTGCAAAGACCGTCAGGTTCACCCATTGCAAGAGCCTTGCCATTGGCACGGAAGAAGCTCTGTCCCTTGCGGATTTCTATTCCTTGGGCTTTGCAAGCCTCCTCAGTCAGACCTACCATTCCGCACTCCGGAACGGTGAAGACTGCACTTGGCACTATGTCGAAATTGATATTGTCATCTTTGCCGTCGATTGCATTAAGAGCGTGGATACCTTGGAATGTAGCCACGTGTGCGAGCATCATTTTTGCATTGACATCGCCTATGGCAAAGATATGCGGCACATTTGTACGCATCCAGTCATCTACAGCAATACCCTTGGGAGAATACTCTACTCCAGCAGCTTCAAGATTGAGACCATCCACACGAGGAGCCCTACCGACAGCCATAAGAAGATCTGAGCTGACAGCGGTCTCCTCCTTACCCTTGACATCGTAAGTGACCACTACCTCATAGTCTTCATTCTGCTCTATTTTCTTCGCAGCAGCTCCGGTGATAATCTTAATTCCTTTCTTTGTCAAAGTCTGTTTCAGACGCTTTGCTATGTCAGAATCAAAAGGCGGCAGAATCTGCTTCATGTATTCGATTACAGTTACCTTTGAGCCAAATGAAGCAAAGATATTTGCAAACTCCATACCGATTACGCCGCCTCCAATGATGGTGAGCGACTCAGGAATATACTCTATATCGAGCATCTGAGTGGAATCTTTCACACATGAGAGATCATGACCCTCGATAGGGAGCGAACGTGAAGTGGAACCGGTGGCAATAATGATATAGTCAGCGGTATAGTCCTCACCTTCAGCAGTCACTGTATGATTGTCTTTGAAAGAAGCCTTGGCATTTACAACATTGACCTTTGCAGCCTTAAGCATAGAGTCAATGCCTGAACGCAGAGTGTCTGTCACCTCCTTCTTGCGCTCGACCACTTTATTGTAGTCGAGCGTGAAGGTGAAGTCATCAACTCCGAATTTTTCAGCTTCCTTGAAGGATGCTATCATCTCGGCATTGCGGCAAAGGCATTTGGTAGGTATGCACCCTTCATTCAAGCATGTGCCACCAAGACGGTCACCGTTGAAGAGTGTCACATCATGACCTCTTTTGGCTGCTTCAAGGGCTGTCTCATATCCTCCGGGGCCTGCACCGATTATGATGATTTTCATGAGTTCTTTAGAGCTTTGTAGTTCAATATTGGGTTCTTGGCTGCAGTAGTCTCATCGAGCTTACGCACTATGGTAGTGAGCGGTGCGTTCTTTACTTCATCAGGAGTCTCACGTGCCTCTTTAGCCACTTTGTGCATCACTTCGATAAATTCGTCGAGAGTCTCAAGACTTTCTGTTTCCGTAGGCTCAATCATCATAGACTCATGGAAGAGCAATGGGAAATAGATTGTAGGAGCATGGAATCCATAGTCGAGCAGACGCTTTGCTACGTTGAGGGTAGTGACTCCTGTAGATTTGTCTTTCAATCCGTCGAATACGAACTCATGCTTGCATGCTCCTTCTATTGGAAGCAAGAAGTCGTCTTTAAGGCTTTCCTTGATGTAGTTGGCATTGAGAG
>CAYNPB010000099.1:7344-9977 GCA_964399005.1 uncultured Sangeribacter sp. | reverse complement strand
GATGCAACCAAAAAAGGTTGCATTCACAAGACGCAACCAAAAAAGGTTGCATTCATAAAACGCAACCAAAAAAGGTTGCATTCACAAGATAATTTTATTAAATTTGCATTTCAATTAATATATACCAACATCAAATGATACGAAGAATATTACTTACACTTTCAATAGCTACGGCTTTGCAGTCGGTGGCTGAGGAAAAGGGAGCTATCACCGCGGAGATGCTCAATGGCTTTAAAGCCGAATATGAGAATAACACAGCCAACCGAGCACGACATAATGCCATGAATGCGGCAGGCATCGAGAAACTGGCTTATAATGAGAAAGTGCGCAACAAATTTGACGATCACTTCTCTCACAAAGTCGAGACCAAAGGGATCACCGACCAGAAATCATCAGGACGCTGCTGGCTTTTCACAGGCCTCAACGTGCTCCGCTCTCAAGCTATGGCAAAACATAATCTCCCCAAACTCACGTTCTCTCAAAACTACAATTTCTTCTTCGACCAACTCGAAAAAGCAAACCTCTTCCTGCAGGGTGTGATCGACACATCTGACCGCCCGATGGAAGACCGACAAGTGGAATGGCTATTCCAAAATCCCATTTCCGATGGCGGCACATTCTGTGGAGTAGCAGACATTGTCAGCAAATATGGGGTTGTGCCCACAGAAGTAATGGCCGAGACAGAAATTTCCAACGGTACATCAGCTTTCCGCCGACACCTTGCCACTCGTCTGCGTGAAGATGGACTCCGTCTGCGCCAGGCAAAAGCAAAAGGTGCTGACGAAAAGGCACTACAAGAAATGAAGACTCAACAACTCGGAGAAGTATACAAGATGCTGGCTCTTGCCCTCGGCGAGCCACCGACAGAATTCACATGGACTAAGCGCGACAGCAAAGGTAACGCTATCGAGACCAAGACATACACCCCACAATCTTTCTATAAGGAACTTCTGGGCAACGACCTGAAGAACAACTACATCATGCTCATGAACGACCCCTCACGTGAGTATTGGAAAGTGTATCGTATTGACTACGACCGCCACAGTTATGACGGACAAGACTGGACTTATCTCAATGTTCCGATGAAAGACCTTAAGGAGGCAGCCATCAAATCAATAAAAGACAGCACCGCAATGTATTTCTCATGTGACGTAGGGAAGTTTCTCGACCGCGAACGCGGAGTGCTGGACTTGGAAAACTTCGACTATGATGCGCTTTTCGATACAAAATTCGGCATGGATAAGGCTGAGAGAATATCCTCATGGGCAAGTGCATCTTCACATGCCATGACACTTTCAGGCGTTGACCTCGACGAAAAAGATCAGCCTAAGAAATGGCTCATCGAAAACAGCTGGGGCAAATCAGGACATGACGGTTATCTGGTAGCCACTGACGACTGGATGAATGAATATCTATTCCGTCTCGTGGTAGACAAGAAATACGTAAGCCCAAAGATTCTGAAAGCAATGAAGCAGGATCCGATCACATTGCCATCTTGGGATCACTTGTTCTAATGCATAATTCATAATCAGCAAGTAGATCATAAAAGTTGGAATTGAGATGGTCTAAGTTAATCTCAATTATGAATTATGCATTATGCATTAATAATTAAAGGAATTTTCCTACTATTAAGAACGCGCCGCGAAGTCCGCATTTTGTCCAATGATAGGCAAAACGGATAAGCGGGCGTTTTTTCTTAGGTATTTCCCTGATGGCTTGCTCATATAGGGGTTTTGCAAGCTCCGGATGACCCTCCCGGGCATAATAGGCAGCAAGTATAGCCCTTCGGTAGCTGACTATGTTATGAAGACGCTGTCTGCCGTCACGCTGACTTTGACTTATTGACAAATCAATTCCTTCAAGCGACTTCTCCCAATTACCATGTTTTGATGAAAAGTTCTCTCCCGTTATGCTTTCTTTCTGATGATATACGTCAGCGTATATTTCTGTGAAAGAATCAACTTTCGGATCAGCCAAAAGAATTCGCAATCCAGTCTCTAAGTCATTCCAACTCGGATATTCACCTCGCCATCCCCCTGCCTTTTTCAAGAACTCAGTCTTTATTGCGTATCCTTGCGTACGCAATATAGCATGCACCAGATGACGCTCCAAGAGATTGCCTTTAGCTAAATGAGTGACCCTGACATTACCATCTTGGTGAATTGCAACGGGCCATGCTATGACATCGATATCGGGATTACTGGTCCATCTATCCATAACAGCTTGCACGCAATTTGGCCTCATCACATCGTCTGAATCGAAAAACATGACCTTGTCTGTTTTGACATTTTGCAGCCCAAGCTCTCTTGAATATGCCGCTCCGAGAGCTGATTCTGTCATGACGACAACTTTGAAATCATCAGATGTATGAGCATGTTGCCATTTCCGCACCTTATCCAAAGTATCGTCAGTAGAACCATTATCCACAACTATTACACTCAAAGGGCGATAAGTCTGGGATTTCAGGCTTTCCAGGCATCTTACTATCAGACTTGGCCGATTGTAAACCGGCACCACAATAGTCATGCATTCATTTATGTAATCGGAGTCTTCCATTATTGGATTAACGAGACTTACGGGGTAAAAATTGAGCTTTATTTGCAAAAAATATAAATATTTGCTAATTTTGTAGT
>CAYNPB010000099.1:0-7244 GCA_964399005.1 uncultured Sangeribacter sp. | reverse complement strand
GGGTAAAAATTGAGCTTTATTTGCAAAAAATATAAATATTTGCTAATTTTGTAGTATGAAGAAAGTATCGCTGCTTATACCGGTTTATAACGAGGAGGAATCTCTTGATGCCCTCTACTCCGCACTATGCACGCTTCTCGATAACTCCCACCCATATCTTAAGACAAAATATGAGTGGGAGGTAATTCTTGTAGACGACGGCAGCTGCGATAAGTCGCTTGAAAAGATTAAGGCTCTTAATGCCCGCGACCCAAGAATAAGATACGTCAGCCTTTCCAGAAACTTCGGGAAAGAAAATGCCATGCTGGCCGGTTTTGACCGAGCTACAGGCGACTGCATGGTAATCATGGACGCAGACCTCCAGCACCCCATCGACACTATCCCGAAGATGATTGCGCAATGGGAAAAGGGATGGGATGACGTCTACGGACATCGGTTATCTCGTGGTAAGGAATCAATTTTCAGGAAACTCTTCACAAAAACTTACTATAGACTTCTCAATAAAAGCACTCGTGTAGATGTGCTTCCAAATGTTGGCGATTTCAGACTCCTTGATCGAAAGGTAGTAGAGGCAATAAAAAGTCTGCGTGAGACTCAACGCTACACCAAAGGGCTTTATTGCTGGGTTGGATTTAAGAAAACCGGGATCGAATTCGAGACTGCAGACAGAGTTGCCGGAAAAACTCACATGTCGCCGGGGCGTCTTATGAATCTTGCTTTGGAGGGGATCACAAGCTACACCACTGCCCCACTGTGCATTGCCACCATACTTGGATTCATTGTCTCCATCATCTCAATCTGCTATATGATTTATATTGTAGGGAAGACGATAATCTTCGGTGAGCCGATACAAGGATTTCCTACTATCATATGCACAATTCTATTCCTCGGAGGATGTCAGCTCCTCGCTTTAGGAATAATTGGAGAATATATAGGGAAAATTTATAATGAATCTAAGCAGCGTCCTCCATACATTGTAAGAGAGGAAAGCCCCTCAGAGGAGAAGAATGACCTAACTTCAAAATCTAAGCAACTATGAAGATACTAATGCTCGGCGATTATTCCAACCTGCACGCATGCCTTGCGAAGGAATTGCGAAAAAGAGGGCATGAAGTGACTGTCGTCTCTGATAGAGGTGGATACATGGGGACAGAAGCTGACGTGGAATTACGTCGTAGCACAGGTATATCAGGCAGTATCAAGTACCTATATCGCATATTAGCATTGCTTCCATCATGGTCTGGATATGACGTTGTCCAACTGATAAATCCGCAATTTCTTAGACTGAAGCCAGGAAAACTGAAGGTGATCTTTGATATTCTTAAAAAGAATAATCGTTCGATTTTTCTGACACTCTGCGGCAATGATCATTTTTTTGTGAAGGACTGTGTTGATTCGGATCTGTTCAGGTTTTCAGAATTCAGGATAGGCAAAGAAAAAGCGCCTCTTGTTTTGTGTGATCCCAATCGCGAGAAAGGTTGGCTGATACACGAACATGCCGTGTACACCCAGCACCTTTACGACAATATCGACGGAGCCATGTCGACGCTCCCGGAATATGATATGTCGGCCAAATGTCATCTAAATCAGGATAAGCTATTATTTACCAATCTTCCGGTGTCGCTTGAAAACCTCGATTTCACGCCAATGAATTTCGATGAGCCGATCAGTATACTGATAGGAATGAGAGGAAATATGGAAATTCAGAAAGGGACTGCAAAAATGCTTGATATTTGCAGGAGTTTACAAAAAGAAATGGATGGGAAATTCCATGTAAAAGTTGTTAAAAATCTCTCGCTTGCTGACTATCTGGAAGAAGTTCGCAAAAGCCATATCGTCATTGACCAACTTTATTCCTATTCTCCCGGCATGAATGCTTTGCAGACTATGGCTATGGGAAGAATAACTGCATCGGGAGGGCAACCTGAGTACTATGACTACATTGGAGAGTCGAATCATCCTATATTCTGTCTCTCGCCTCTTGAAGATGATGAGACTATCAAGAATAGGCTTAAAAGTCTTATTCTTGACAAAGAAAGAATGAAGCAAATGTCAGAAGATGGCAGAAAGCTTGTGGAAAAACATCATGATATAAAAAAGATAGCAACATTGTTTGAGCAACATTGGCTGCAAATGATGCAAAAATGAAAATGAAGCTCCAAGTATTGATATGCACGTATGGTGAAGAGGGCATTAACCGTATCGCTCACTCCCGACACCCTTATGTGGAGGGGGTACAATATCTTGTAAGTTGGCAAAAAAGCAATGGAATCGCTGTACCTGATGCGCTAAAAAGAGATGATTTTAGAATAATCCGAACGGACTCCATCGGATTATCGAAAAATCGAAATAATGCTCTGGCAAATGCCACTGCCGATATCTTGCTGATAAGCGATGACGACGTGGATTATTACGAAGATGGGCTAAAGGCTATAATGCAAGCCTTCTGTGAGCATCCTGAAATAGACATCGCCACTTTCCGCTATGATAGCATTGCAACTAAAAAATACTATCCTCATCAAACCGTAAAGCTTAATAATCCGCCGAATACTCACTTCATATCTTCAATAGAAATAGCATTTCGGAGAGAACCAATACAGGGGAAAATATGGTTTAATGAAAACTTTGGGGTTGGAGCTCCTTTTCCTTCAGGAGAGGAAGACATTTTCATCAGAGATTGCCTGAATTCACACCTCACCGGCCAATATTTCCCAATATCCATAGCCGGGCATGACGGCACCACGACTTCTGAACGCAACTTAATGAAAGCATCGCGGCCTCAGACTAAGGGAGCAGTATTCCTCCATATCCATCCTATCAGTTGGCCTCTTCGAATGCTGACCCACACGCTGCGGGAAATCCCATTGTGGAAAAAGGGACTGGTGCCAAATCCTTTCTCTTATTGCATGAATTGGCTTAAAGGGGCTTGGAAAGCTAAAAAGGACAGGGTGTTTCCTACCCCCGACTATTCAATAAAATATTCCGGTCATGAACGAAATTGAGAAGAAGGAAGAAAACAGTTTCCGGAATATCTTGAAAGGGACTTCAATATTTGGAGGTGTCCAGGTATTTAACATTCTGATTTCAGCCATTAGAATGAAATTCGTAGCGGTGATATTAGGACCTACAGGAATGGGTATTTCAGGTCTCTTCTACACCGCTTCTCTCACCATTCAGCAATTTGCATCCTTGGGACTCAACATGGCAGTTGTCAAGGAAATTGGGCAAAGCAAAGATAATGAATCACGCCTTGCAGATGTATGGGCTTCGATCCGCCCGCTAATCCTTATTTCTGCAATGCTCGGGGCACTCGTATGCCTCCTGATTCCGGGACCGCTATCTTCGTTTACGTTTGGCAATTCCGACCATACAGGTGGCTTCATGCTCCTCTCTGCAGCCGTATTTTTCTCTATCGCCGGAAGTGCCTTGATGTCGGTGCTACAAGGTCTTCATGCGGTAAAACTCCTCTCAAAGGCAAGCTTAATAGGCTCGATTGTAGGGTTGACTATCGGTGTCCCACTCTATTGGATCATGGGGACTGACGGCATTGTTCCGGCATTGGTTGTTCTTGCGTTGTCCACATTCTGTTGGTATTTCTTCTCTTTGCAGAAGACTCTAAAGGTGACAGCTAACCCTTGGAATCGTGAAATTCATCTTCCGATGATAAAGAAATTACTCATTATGGGAATAATATTAATGAGTAACGACCTTTTCCGAAGTCTTTGCAACTATCTTATAAATATCTATATTCGTAGCAATGGAGGAATGCAGGAAGTTGGATTTTTCCAATCTTGCAGCACTATGACTTCACAATATTCCGCTATCGTTTTCACAGCAATGGCAATGGATTATCTTCCACGTCTATCCGCCGTGTCGGGCGACAACCGAAAGATGTGTGAAATTGTCAATAGGCAAATGGAAATCGTAGGATTGCTTATTACCCCTATAGTTTGTGCTGTAATATTCCTTGCTCCATTAGTGATAGAAATATTCCAGACCAAAAGCTTCCTTGTTGCCACTCCACTTCTTCGCCTGCTTGCTCTCTCTGTAGCAGTAAAGGCTCTTATGTATCCTCTTGGATATATAGTATTTGCAAAAGACAACCGAAAGCTTTTTTTCTGGATGGAGTCAATTGGTGCCAATATCCTGACTCTCAGCCTCACTTGCGGAGGCTACTACTTTTTCGGGCTTTCAGGTCTGGGAGCTGCTGCAATAATCGACTGCCTGATATGTCTAAGCGTCTACATAATAGTCAATCGACACTTATATGGCTACCACCTTTCCCCGATGGCCTGGAGCATTACGCTTCTATCATTGACATGCTCGGCAATTATGACTATTCTATGCTTTTCACTGACCGGCACTTTGCTTACGATAATTGCAGGCATCTTCCTTGCAGCCGTATGTATAATGGCAGGACGGCAGTTATGGCAACGAATCAAAGCATAAAAGGACGCACATTTAGTACGCCCTTTATGCTTATTCAAATTATACTTTTAATGAAAACGTCGTTTTCTGAAGATTATCCTCATCTCTTTCTTCGTCTGACCGATTTCTCTGCGCTGGAATTTGAAGTTGCAGTAGTAGTTTTCGGTTTTGTCGCCTTAGGGGTTGAGGCTTTCTTTGTGGAAGAGGATGAAGTAGACTTTTTACGTCCCGAACGCTTTGATGCTCGTGTCTTGGCAATAGGTTTTTCTTCATCTGCTGCTACGACTGTGCGTTCAGGAATAGAGTCACCGGCAGCAATGGCACGTTCCTTAGCCTCGGCTGCCTCCTCTTCCGCCTCGCGCATAGCAAGATATTCATCGCGCGTAGGCACCCACAGATTCTTGCCAAATTCACGCAAACGAGTATCGATGCTGTCTTGGGCACGCTTCATATCATCCTCATCAGGATACATCTGTGCCATCGATAGGTTTCTAAGATTCTTTGTCTTGTAAATCTCACCCTTATACATACCGAGATTGAAATAGTCGTCAAGGCTATATTGGGGCAGATTGTTATCATCTGTAAGGAATACATATTGCTGAGCCAAATAAGGGCGCAACTGGTCAAATTTCACCCAAAACATAGGATAATTTGCATCTCCACCGAAATCGCCCCCTCTTGTCAGCACAGGGCATATCGCCTCAACAAAAGTCTTCATCCGATTGCTACGGCGATCAAATTCCCACTTTTCGATGATATAATATTTCAGCACTTGCCCGGTAGGCACGTCTGCTTCCTCAATTGTATATGTAGCCTTATCACCATTTCCTTGAGTCTGATGATAAATATCGAAGCGATCAAGCATCTCTCCGACCTTCACTTTATACTGGTCGGTAAAGACTTCTCTACCGTCGAGATATTCATAGGCAGGAATCTTGCCATCCACTACCAATCCCAATATGATTCGGAATAGATTCTGCTGGCCATCCACTATATCTTCAGGGAAATAGAGAGGTGTATTTTCCGGGACATTCTTCAGATCAAGCTGACGATATATCTCTCTCATTAAGGCGAGATCGGCATCATGAGCTTTCGGGGTGTCGAAAAATCCCTGCATTCTATCGGTGATTTTCGGACCCACATTCTCTTCCTGCTTTTGTCCACGCTTGGATGCACCATTTCGGCGCACTACGCCTGTATTATCCTGCGCCACTGCAGAGATTGAGATCAACGCCATCGAGGCTATGTAGAATATCCGTTTTAATGGTTTCATTTTCATCATCTTTATCGGGTCGGGAACTATATATCCATGTTCCATTAGTTTAGAACTACCTGCATCGGCGAAATGCTTCGCGTAATGCCGTCGGGGCCTTTAGCTTTTACATCTGAAATAAAGAACTGCTGGCCATTCTTGAGACGGCGGAACTGTTCTTTCTGGCGCGATGAGAATTTAGATCCATCGCTTACTTCCGGGATCGCATTTCCCATTGAGTCGAAGAATACGGTGGAGAATGACACTACTGTGTACGCAACATCAAGAATGCCATCATCGACAGAGGCAGACAGCCCTTCGCAGGCCATTAGAGCTGCTTTGCTTATGCGCTTCGGTCCTCCCTTATACACCGAAGGATTGCCTTGCGCATCCTTGACAGTGATATAGGCAGTTGGGTCAGGGAGCTGGCGGATACGGAAGGTCATGCTCCCTACATTCTGGCTATGACCGTCGACAGACGCCGAAACATTGATTACAGCATTCTCTCCCACTTTTGTAGGACGGGCTATCCAGTGATCACCATTTCTAGTCAGTGCGCCATTAGTCATAGTGGCTGTGAGCGCTGTCATCGGCACACCCGGCACTGATATCGAAATAGGATTGTCGATACCTGCATAAAGCACATTCATCATAGTCGGAGAAATGGTGGCCATTGGCTCGATTACATTATATTGCGACTTGAATTCATGCTTTTCGAGAGTGCCGTCGCCTTTCTTCACTTCAAGATATCCTGAATATTCATGAGAGCCTGTCTGCCCGGCGGTAAATTCATATAAGCCATCCTGATTTCCAAGTTTCTGTCCGTTGATGAAAATTTCAGGGCGCATCGTAGTGTCGATAGCAGCCAGCACTATCTTCGCGGAATATTTTCCTCCACGCATCACCATATTGGAATTTGGCAACACATAGGCATTAAGTTCATTCACTCTGACATCTCCTATATCCACATTAGTGATAAGATTCGAAAGAGCTTCACTCTCAGCCTGATTGACGTCGTTCTGCAACTTAGTCAGCATAGTTACTGCAGCTATTGCAGGCATATTGTCAAATAGTTTTTCCTCCCATTTCACCGTGCCGACAGTGCCTTTTACCGGAGATACTTTTGTAGAAAGCATATCGTTGATGACATTGCGTTTCACGGTATCAGGTATCAGAGTGGTGACATATGTGCGATATTCATCGATTGCCTCCCGAAGTTTCTCCCCTCGTCTTGAAGAAGGATTGAGAAGCACTGCTGACGCAGCCTCAAGGTCATCGAGATTATTAAGATTTGTGTAGTCAGCTTTCTTACCGTCGGCTTTTACTGCGATATCTTTCTTTGCCTCTTCTATAAGTGAATAAAGCTTAAGGGTGCGGTCGTGGAGAGCATTCCCTTTTTCATACCATGGCCCGGCCTTGGCGGGATTCTTATCGTAGAGTTCCGCCAGATAGTCGAACTGTATTTTATTTTTCGTAGTAAGATTGTCGTTGGTGCGATGCAATGAATCTTGCACCTGACTGAAGCCGTTGAGCACGTCGCTCGACACATTAAGGGCGAGCATGG
>CAYNPB010000098.1:0-10068 GCA_964399005.1 uncultured Sangeribacter sp. | reverse complement strand
TAACTGATAGCCTTATTGCGGATGCAAGTGATGAGAAACGCCTTCCACTGCGCTGCCGTTGTGAATTCCTCTCTTCGCCAATATGCTTTCTCCACTGCATTCTGAACGCAGTCCTCTGCCATTATCGACAGCTGCCCCGGCAGACACGACGACGCATACAGCATCAAGTCGGGGAAGATATAAGTGTAGAAATAACCTATATCCCCATCGACAAACATCCGGTATGCTTTTTCTGTCAATTCCGAGGAAACCATATAAATCTGTTCAAGTTTCGCTTGTTTAAATATTTTGATTTGCAATCCCAAAGCGCAGGAACTGCGCTGATTCTCTGCGTTCTCCGGGCGATGCGAAGCAGCCCGTTCCGCTTTGCGTGCTTGCAATATCCGAGTCGCGAAGCTTCTTCAATAGAACCCTCTGCTCCTCTGCGCTCTCTGCGTGAGATATTTAAGAGCTTGCGAAAGTTGTGTTAATCTGCAATTCAAAAGCAAAATTAACGAAAATATTTCAGAAATAAAAAACAAAAATAAGGTCCGGACAAAATGCCGAACCTTATAAAAACTGAATAAATACAGCGTATCGCTCTTAGCTACTTAAGCTTTTAGCGTATCACTTTGCTTGTCTTGCCATCTGCAACCTTGATATATATACCCTTTTCAGGATTGGCTACGCGTACTCCCTGGAGATTGTAGTAGACTGCTGAGCCTGAAGCTGCTGAAATCCCTTCCACTGCGTCTTCTTCTGCAGATGTGGCTCCCATCAAACCGGTGTTCACACCTGAGATGCTGAAATTGAAATTGTATTTTCCGGGTGTCAGTGTGCACTTCACGGGTTCTCCTCCGGCTACCATAGAAGCAAAAGGCATAATATCGTTAAAGTCATTGGGAAGGAATGCTGCCATATCATCATTGTAGCCGAATGTGTACATATTGTCTTCTGCTACAACCGTAAGCTCTGCATCCTCAGTTATCTCTACATTGTCGAGTGTATAAGTGACGATGGTATAACTTGTAAGTTCACCGGTGTCTTCATCTTCCTCTTCTCCACTCTCTACAGTACGTGTAAACTTATAGGCATCATCTATCTTATCCACTCCGTTCACGCCTACAAGGTAGTAGTTCAGCTCATCCTGTGCAGTCTGATCTTCGCAGCGGAGGAATGCCACCATGGCCATGGCTCCGGTTGCATTAAGGTTGATGTCATAATATCCTTCCTTTAGTCCGCATTTCATAGGCTCTCCATCAGGACCTAAGAATGCCATCGGATTTTCATCACTCAGGTCGCCCATTGCTGCAAAGGCTTCTGTCTTGCCATAGGTGATATCTTCTCCTGAATCATATACCGTAAAGCCATTCTCGCATTCCGATACATAATAGCGCGGTAGTTTATAGATGATAGTGGTCTCTCCATCCTCTGTAGTTTCTTCTTTAGTGAAGCGGCAAGCGGCTACCGGTGTTTCATAGTCGTTAAATCCAAGAAGATAGTAGTTATCCTCTGATTCTTCTCCTCCGAGTGCCTTGACGCTTATCATCCATGAGTCGCCTCCCATATCTCCATAAATATCCTCAAAAAGTGCTATAGATATTTCATAGCTCCCTGCCGGAAGATTATAGTTCACTGCCGGACCGTTAGGTGCCATATACAGCATGGCTTGCTTTTTGGTCAAGTCATTTGTAAATCCGAATTCATTGTTTTCATCAAATCCGAGCGTCAATGATTTCCCGTCTGTGATGGTAAGTGTGCCTTCAGTTGTGGTGAGTTCGAAATCCGGCAAGATCCATCGCCAAAGTCCTTCATCGATGTCATCCTCGCTTCTTTCCCCTGACACGAGGCAATTGGCATCTGATGGTGCGGTCTGGCCATTAAGACCGAGGACATACAAGTTCCCTTCAGGTGCGGCTGCCCAAAGGGTGGCGGATGCAAAAAGCATTCCGCAAGTCAGCTGTAAACTTTTTTTCATATTTGCTTTATTTTTATAATTACTTTTGCCTTTTTAATAATTACTTTTCAAAAATACGCGTTCATTAATAAAAGGTATATCCAAATTCTAATTTTTTTTCAAAAAAATATTTCATTTGCGATATACTTTATCTTGGGGTCTGCGTATCTTTAGCAAATGACAAACTATTAAAAGCCCCAATTCTTAAACCGCAATTATGAAACAACCTACATTTTTAGGAGCTTCTCTCATGGTAGCCCTACTTATGACCGGTGCTTGCTCCGGCAATCAAGGTCGCGTTGACGGAATTGCCCTTCAGGGCAATATAGCCAACGACAGTATCCAAGACTTTGTGCTCTCCTACAATGAGGAGGGCGACATGCTGCGCTATCGCAGCATCGATCTCCAGCGTGATGCCGACGGAAATTTCCAGATTCCTGACTCCCTGATTCCGGAAGGTGGCACTAACGCAGCTATTATAGCTGACTCCGAAGGCTATTGGGGTGTCTATCTCGAACCGGGCAAGACCGTCACTGTCAACATCACCGGCACTCCCGCTTCAGGCTATGAGATCGCTTTCTCCGGTGCCAATGCCGATATCAATGACGCATACAATACTATCGTCACCACCTATGATATCATGACCTATTCCCCACAAGACCCTGAAGGCCGAATGTCAACTGAAGATGCTCTCGCTCGCCTCGAAAGCGACCGCAAGAAGGTAGACGATAAAGTTGCCACAATCAAAGACTCTGACAAACGCGCCTTTTATTCCGAACTCGCGTCCCTCTACTCCAAGCGTATGGAAGGCTTCATTTATGAAGATGCTGCATATGAGCAAGATGGCGATCCTTTAGAAAATCCAAAGTATTTGGCGCTCTCCGAAGGAGTTGACCCAAATTCAGAGGCTGCTCTCGAGTCGGGAATGTTGTTCATGTGGTTCAATAATGCAAGCAATAAGGAAGGTGAACAAGACGGCTATGCCAAAAGCCTGGCTCAACTCAAATTAGTAGCAGAAAGCGTCACTAATCCCCGTTCACGCAAGGCTCTCTTCCACATGGTGCCTCATCAGTTCTTCTCTTACAACAAGCCCACTCCGGAAGATGCCGCCGAATTCATGAAAGGATATGCCGAACTGGCTAAAGATTATCCTGAATTTATTGACACTTACACCATGCAGGCACAAGGAGTGAAGGTGATAGAAGCAGGTGAGGATCTCCGTTTCGACCCTGTCATTGCCACTCCCGACGGCAAGACCTGCAAGCTCTCCGATCTTTATGGAAAGATCCTTTACATCGATTTCTGGGCTACTTGGTGCGGTCCTTGCCGCAAGCAGATTCCGCATCTCGAAAAACTCGTTGAGCGTATGAAGGATGTCAATGGAATCGAGTTTATATCTATCTCCTGCGACAGCGACGTGGAGGCATGGAAAGAACTCGTGGCAAAAGACAAGCCGACATGGCCTCAATATATCTTTGCAGAAGGTCAGGGCGACGCTTTCATGACTGCCATGAACATCACCGGCATACCTCGCTTCATGATCATTGGCAAAGATGGCAAGCTTATTGCTCCTGAAGCAATGATGCCTTCCGACTCCAAACTCGAGCCCTATCTCCGCTCCCTCGTAAAATAACCTCCTTAACTGCATCCTTCATAATCCCCTTTAGCATAAAAAAGATAATTATGCATTATGCATTGTGCATTAGATAAAATTATGCATTATGAATTATGCATTGTGCATTAGATAAAATTATGCATTATGAATTGTGCATTAGATAAAATTATGCATTAATTAAATGAATTCCGAGAAGATTATCCAAATTCTTTATAAGCGACTCATCGGCAGCAGACTTACTGCCGATGAGATTGCTATGCTTAATTCCTGGGTTGCTGAAAATCCTGATCAGCGGCAGCCTATGATCGACAAGCTTTCGGATCCCGGACGTCTTGCCGATGACTATCGTATGCGAGCAATGATTGATACCTCTCGTCCGCAGGCGGAAATGGAGCGTCGTCTCGGTATTCATCCTATTGAAGAGACTCCCGCAGCTAAGAGCAAATGGCGTTCCTTCATGCTGAAAGCCGGTGCGGTGGCTGCTTGCGCAGCCATTATCATAGGCCTGGCATTCCTATTCAGAAGCTATCAGCATGGTTCTCAGTTGCCTGTCTTGGCTTCTTCAGAAGTCCCGGCCTCTCCACTCAGGATCGAGGCACTCGGTCCCGGCAGCTCACGTGCTATAGTCACCACTGAATCAGGCGATACTATACATCTTTCAAGCCCTGATTCGCAGGAGCGTCTCGCCGCAAAAGCCTCTGAGGGTCCCCTGCAAATCGACGTGCCGCGTGGCGGAGAGTTTGTTGTCACTCTTGAAGATAGCACACGCGTGTGGTTAAATTCGGCTTCACGCCTGATTTATCCGGCTCATTTTGCTGCTGATTCCCGAAAAGTAGAGCTGGAAGGTGAAGCTTATTTTGAGGTGACACACAATGATGACGCGCCTTTTATAGTAGAATCCTACGGACAAAAGGTGCGTGTCTACGGCACTGAATTCAATATCCGTGCTTATCCTGAGGATGGAATGGTCTACACCACTCTAAGCTCCGGCAGCATCTCGCTCACTCCTGCTACCGGTGGGGGAGAGGTGTTCCTCTCGCCTGGCAAGCAGGCAGTCTTTGACAAAGAAAGTTCAAAAGCCTCTATCCGCAATGTAGATCTTGAGCGCGTGACGGGATGGCGCCACGGCCGCTTCGTCTTCGAGGAGCAGTCTTTGCGCCAGATCATGCAGGATCTAAGCCGCTGGTACGACTTCCGCTATGAATTTGCTGATGAAGATGCAGCCGAGACTATTTTCATGGGCAGCATCCCGCGCTACAGCAATTTCAAGACCGCTATCGCAATCCTCGAAAAGTCCGGAGGTCTATCCTTCAAGGTCAAAGATGATATGATCATCATCTCAAAGCAATAAATGAAGTTGTTTAAACTTATTTTTTTATTAATATTTCGTCAGATTTTCGAGCAGATTTTTCCTCTCGAAGTAGGAATGATGCGGGCATCATGACGGATGAGAGAGGGAAAATCTGCCGGAAAGATGGCGGAAGATTAATAAAAAGAATGAAAATTTTTATTTTTGTGATTTATTTTTGAATTCGTAAATAAGTTTAAACAACTTCAATACCATAATAAAGGCTAATCATACTCTTTTTATCGATATTTCTACAATGAAACGATCAGCACTAACCGCCTTCATCACTTTCCTTTTGCTCCTCGCTACGCTTGGAGCCAAGGCGGCTTCTACTTTCGACTTGACGTTCCGCAACACTCCGATTGAAAAGGTAATTACAGATCTGCGCAAACGCACAGGCTACGATTTTGTCTATCAAAAAGATGTGCTTGCTGGAAATCCTCATGTGTCAGGTTCTTTCCATAATCTCACTCTTCAGCAGATTCTCAACCGCATTTTCGTGGAAGACCTCAACGTGGCCTACGAAATAGTGGATAAGACCATCATCCTCTCCAAGGCTTCAAAGGAACTTCCCTATTTCAAACGCGATATTTATGGTATGGTTACAGACGAAGCGGGTGAACCCCTCGTTGGAGCCACTGTCTTTGTCGAAGATACTAAAGTAGGCACTGCCACTGATGTGGATGGAGAGTTTTCTCTAATTGCAGAAGGGCAGCGTCCAAGACTTCGCGTTTCTTATGTCGGAATGAAGACAAAGACCGTGCAGCTGAAACCAGGTGAGAGAACTGTCGTGATCACTCTTGAAGAAGATCCTAAGCTGATGGATGAGGTCATTGTGACCGGTTACTCCAATTTCAAGCGTGAGAGCGCCACCGGTGCCTATCAGACCATCACTGCTGCTGATCTCGACAAGCGGCATATGGGCTCGATTACTGACAATCTCGAAGGAAAGATTCCCGGACTCGTAAACTATGACAATGGCAAGGGGAAGCAGATGTCTATCCGTGGCACCGGCTCTTTCGAGGCTTCCAACAATCCTCTCGTGGTAGTCGACGGACTTCCAATAGAAGGCTCTATCGAAAGCGTGAATCCCTATGATATAGAAAATATCACCGTCCTTAAGGATGCCGCTGCAGCTGCCATTTATGGTGCGCGCGCATCTAATGGCGTGATAGTAATCACTACGAAGCGCGCTAAAGGCAGCAAGACCCAGGTGGATTTCAACGCTGATGTCACCACATATGAAAAGAACAACTATTCCTATCTCGGCTATGCTTCTGCAGCTGAAATGGTGGAGCTCGAAAGCCATAATTTCAATTATGTGCTCAATGCTGCCGACCGTTCTCCCTACAATTCTCTTCTGAATTATTACAACACCGGTAGGGCATCCTCCATTTCTCCCGCTACCCGTCTGCTCCTTGAGCATTCTCTCGGAAAAATCTCAGCCGGCTCGCTCGAGTCCGGACTCAACGCTTTGCGCTCCAACGATTATGTAAGGCAATGGCAGGATGCTATGGAAGCTCCGAAAGTCAACCAGCAATATAATCTTGCAGTGCGCCATAATTCCGACGCTCTCGCTTCGAGCCTTACGCTCAACTATATGCGCGACAATAATGCCGCTCATGGCGACTATGATTCCAACATTATGTTTGGCTACAACGGCATATGGCATGTCTTCAAGAGCCTTGATGTCAATTTCGGATTCAATATGCTCAGTGAGCGCACCAAAAATCATATCAACGACCAATTTTGGGGCTCTCCCTCCTCGTTCCTCCCGTATTATTCACTCTATGCCGCAGATGGCTCTCTAAGTTCTATGACCGCCGATATCCCCATAGATCTCCCCGCGCTCAGTAATCAGGCTTATGGACTGAAAGATGTCGGATATAATCCCATCAGCGACTATGGCACGGCCCTGAGCCGTCAGCGACGCACCAATATCCGCACATATGTCAATGCAGTCTACACAATTCTCCCCGGTTGGACTGCTTCCGGTATGTTCCAATACGAGGATATCTACTATAAGGGTGACACATATTATGCCGCAGAGTCCTACAAGATGCGCAATATGTATAATTCCTATACAGCCTACGATAAGGCCACTGGAACTGTGACTCATCACATCCCCGAAGGCGGTATGCTGAATACCAACACCTCAGAGGGCTCATATTATACATTCCGTGCCCAGACTACTTATGACAATACATTCGCCGGAAAACACGATATAAATGCTGCTTTCGGTTTCGAATATCGACAGCAGAACACCAAGACTTATGGCAACGTGATGCTTGGCTACGACGACCAGACGCAGACTAATGCCAACTCTATGGTGAATTGGGGACAACTTCAGAATATTGCCGGCTCCGCTTCGGTGATGGGTCCCGACTATAGCATGTATGGCGCTCCGGAAAGCAATTCATTCACCACCGGCGACGTGCTCCATCGTTTCTACTCTCTCTATTTCACCGGCAACTACGTCTACGATTCCCGATACGCTGCTACAGCATCTGTACGCATCGATAAGGCCGACCTTTTTGGCGCCGACCCCAAATTCCGTGGACGTCCCCTTTGGTCTGCAGGTCTCAGCTGGAATATGCACAATGAGGCTTTCCTCAGCGATACCGATTGGCTCGACGCTCTGAAACTTCGCGTCAGCTATGGTCTTACCGGCAACATTGCCAACGATGTCTCCTCCTATCTCACAGGCAGCATTGGCATCAATTCGATCTATGGCAACAAGTATGTCACTCTCGACACTCCCCCTAATGAGCAGCTTCGTTGGGAGAAGACATCCACTTGGAATGCAGGTGTCGACTTCTCTCTCTGGGGCTCACGCCTCACCGGAGCTATCGACTTCTATTCAAAACGGGGCTCAGACTTGCTCACCAATACCGACCTTGACCCAACTACGGGCTGGACTATGCTGAAAATCAATAATGGCAAGGTGCTAAATACCGGCGTCGAGCTTCAGCTAAATGGCGATATCCTTCGTCAGTTCTCCCGAAGCGATCTGGGCATATCAGCTGAGCTTTCATTTGCTTACAACCACAACAAGGTGACTAAAGTCGACCATCTTCCTGCCACAGGTGCCGAAGCACTCCAAAGCTCTACACTCCACAAAGGCTATCCCGTGCATTCCCTATTCTCCTATGATTTTGCCGGAATGGTCAACGAAGGCGAGATGCAATATTACTCCTGGCGCGATTCGCAAGGAAATGTCCGAACTTCCGATATCAACTCCGAGGAGTTCACTGTCAACGACATTGTTTATTCAGGCTCTCTCGATCCCAAATACATAGCCTCCTTCTCTCCGATGATTAAGTGGCAAGGCTTCACCCTCTCCGCAATGCTCAGCTACTATGGGGGCCATGTGATGCGCGTAGATTGCAATCAATGGACCTCCGATGGCTCCGTCTACGGCTTTGGCAGTCTCGCCGAACTCGACGCAATCCCTTCGAGCTATCTCAACTATTGGAGAGAAGGCGCAGACAAGTATCCCGCAAATGGGTATCTCGGAGGAAGCCATGTCGTAGGCAACGGCACGTTGGGTTCTCAGACTGTTGTACCGGCCGATTTCATGAAATTCCGCAATCTCGTCTTAGGCTATAACTTCGACGATAAAATCTGCAAGAAAATTATGATGCGCGATCTCCGCCTCAGATTCCAGATCAACGATCTCTGCACTTGGGTTCGCAATAGTCGGGGTGTCGATCCCGAGGCAAACAATGCCTTGTCGGGCGAACGCTCTCTGAAGACCCCAAGAAGCTACACTTTCAGTATCCTTTTCAGTTTTTAAGCCTCTCTAAATGATGAATAAGATATTTTCTGCTATCATAATTGCAAGTTGCATGATGCTCGCTGCTTCATGCGATAGCCAACTCGATATTGTGCCGAAAGGACAGACCACTCTCGACCGCACTGCCGATCTTGAATTGCTTCTCAATCAAGAATATTCGCTTGAGAATTTCCCTTATGACGATCTCTCCCAGATTTGTGGCGAGGGAGTGGGGATGGGCACATCCATCTCAGAAATGATGAGCAATACCAACACGCTCGCTTACGCTTATCTTGCCTATGATGAAAGCGTAGATCGCGTGACGTTGGCACAGGAAGACACGCGCTACAACGCTATCTACAAATATATCAACTATTGCAACACTCTCCTTGCCAAAGTGGATAAGGCCACAGGTTTGGAGGAAAAGAAACCACAGCTGAAAGCCGAGGCCCGTGTGCTTCGCGCATATCTCCACTGGCTTGTGCTCGTGATCCATGCTCAGCAGTATGACACCCCGGAGCAAGCGGCTGAGGTAGGAGGCGTAGCCTACGTCACTGACATCGACAACACCAAGGTGAAGCAAAAACTGACACTCGCAGAGTGCTATAGCATGATTCTTGAAGATTGTGCCGAAGATATCCTCGATCTTCTCCCCGAAAAGTCTGGCGATGTCTGCCGTCCCGGCAAGGCTTTTGGTTATGCGCTCCGAGGGCGTGTGTTGATGCAGATGAAGCGATATGGCGAGGCTCTTCCCTGGCTCGAGAAAAGCATTGCCATCAATTCCAAAGTCGACGACCGTGCATATATCAAGGAGACAGAGTCGTGGGTGCTCGAACGCGATGGAGACTATAATCTCCTCTATATGGGAGGAGGCCCGCTTGTCAATCCTACAATGGAAGTCATCACCCGGGAGACTGCTTCCAAGTTTGAGAAAAACGATTATGTGCTCAAATATTGCGGCAACACCGGTTGGGATCTTTCCTTTGGCAAGATGTATTCCGGACTTGACGGTTTCCGTATGTGCATGAGTTGGGGTGCGCAGGGCAATCCCTTCGGTATGACATCGGTCCGCACCATACTCTCCATGGCTGAGTGCCTTATCCGCACAGGTGAAATCCGCAAAGGCCTCGAACTCACCGATATGGTGAGAAAAGCACATGTAGAGAATGCGAGTCCCTATGCTAAAATCCATGATATGATGCCCTTTGGCGAATTGGCAGCCATGCGCCTTCTTCAGCAGACGAAATGGATAGAGTGCCTCGGGAGCTACGAGAACTTCTTCGACATGAAGCGCTGGAACTCCGAAGAGGCCTATGCCACCACCATCCGCAAGGACCTCGACATCTACGGCACAAAGACCCTCGCCCCCGACTCCCCCCTCTGGATTCTCCCCT
>CAYNPB010000097.1:0-10090 GCA_964399005.1 uncultured Sangeribacter sp. | reverse complement strand
AATCGCTCAATTCACTGAAGGAAATGCGCGATGTGGCCATCAACTCCACCGAAACTATCACATACAACCCCCAAGTCTCACCACTCAGCCCAAAAGCAGAGACATTTATAGGTCTCCGTTATCTCCAATAATTCCGATCACTCTAATCACTCCGATAATTCCAATAACTAAAACAACTAAATAACCCCATTATGAAAGAAGAACTTATCCAGAAAGCTTACGAAGTAGCTAAGGAAAGATATGCCGCAATCGGCGTCGACACTGACAAAGTGCTCGAACAAATGCAAGATTTCCACCTCAGCATGCACTGCTGGCAGGCAGACGACGTGACAGGTTTCGAACCTCGCGAAGGTGGACTCACCGGAGGTATCCAGGTCAACGGCAACTACCCCGGCCGTGCCCGCAATATTGATGAACTCCGCGACGACGTGCTCTATGCTATGAGCCTTATCCCGGGCAAACATCGCCTCAACCTCCACGAAATCTATGGCGACTTCCAGGGCAAATACGTTGACCGCGACGAAGTTACTCCCGAATATTTCCAGAGCTGGATTGAATGGGCTAAGGCACACGATATCAAACTCGACTTCAACTCCACCTCTTTCTCTCACTCTAAGAGTGGCGATCTCTCCCTCTCAAACCCGGACAAGGGCATCCGCGACTTCTGGATCGAGCACTCAAAGCGTTGCCGCGCTATCGCTCAGGCCATTGGCGAAGCTCAGAACGACCCATGTATCATGAACACTTGGGTACACGACGGAAGCAAGGACATCACTCTCAACCGCTCTCTCTATCGTGAGCTTCTCAAAGGCTCACTCGATCAGATCTTCGAGCACCGCTACGACATGATGAAAGACTGCGTAGAGTCTAAAGTATTCGGCATCGGTCTTGAAAGCTTCACTGTAGGCAGCAACGACTTCTACACCGCTTACGCTGCCCAGAAGAACATGATGATCACTCTCGACACCGGTCACTTCCACCCGACTGAAAGCGTTGCCGACAAAGTGAGCGCTATGCTTCTCTTCGTGCCTGAGCTGATGCTCCACGTTTCACGCCCAATACGTTGGGACTCCGACCATGTCACTATCATGGACGACCCGACAATGGATCTCTTCAGCGAAATCGTGCGCGCAGGTGCTCTCAACCGCGTTCACTATGGTCTTGACTATTTCGATGCAACCCTCAACCGCATCGGTGCTTACGTGATCGGTAGCCGTGCAGCACAGAAGTGTATGCTCCGCGCTCTTCTCGAGCCCGTCACCACTCTGCGCAACTACGAGCTCGAAGGCAAATACTTCCAGCGCCTCGCCCTCCTCGAAGAGTGCAAGAACCTTCCATGGAATGCTGTCTACGATATGTTCTGCCTCAAGAACAACGTTCCTGTCGGCGAGACCTACATCAAGGCTATCGAAAAATACGAAGCTGACGTCACTTCCAAACGTTAAGCAATTATTACTAATATATATCATAGGATATGAATCTCTTTCATATCCTATGATATATTAATATTTTCACAATGATACTTCTTGGACTTCTTATCATAGCAATTGGCTCATTCTTCCAATCGAGCTGCTATGTGCCTATCAACAAAATCAAAGACTGGAGCTGGGAAAGCTATTGGTTTGTTCAGGCCATATTCGCATTCCTTATCCTTCCTTTCCTTGGAATGATGCTGGCACTTCCGGAGGGTCATACCGTCGGAGAGTTATTCTCCACGACTTCACCCTTCAGCCTCTGGATGACCATCCTCTTTGGTGCCCTCTGGGGTGTAGGTGGACTTACCTTCGGTCTGTCAATGCGCTATCTTGGTGTAGCTCTCGGACAGTCAATTGCTCTTGGCACTTGTGCAGGACTCGGAACAATCATGGGTCCCGTGCTGCTTCAAATTTTCTTCCCGGAAAATAACCCGCTCGCTCAGCTTACGTTTTCCGTAATCATCGGAGTGATAGTGACGCTCATCGGCATTGCAATCATCGGCATTGCCGGAGGCATGAAGTCGAAAGGATTGAGCGAAGAAGAAAAGAAAGCCGCAGTGAAGGATTTCAATTTCCCAAAGGGAATTATGATTGCCCTCCTTTGTGGCTTCATGAGCGGCTGCTTCAATGTCGGACTTGCCTTCGGTGCGGATATCAACTTCGGTGATCTCACTCCCGACAATTACAAGACTCTTCCAGCCACATTCCTTGTGACTCTTGGTGGTTTCGTGATCAATGCCATCTATTGCTTCTATCAGAATCAAAAGAATCACACTTGGGGAGACTATAAGAAAACAGGTGTTCTTGTCAACAACGTACTCTTCTGCATCCTCGCAGGAGCACTCTGGTATAGCCAATTCTTCGGGCTCTCCATCGGCAAGGGCTATCTGATCGACTCTCCGACTCTGATGACACTCTCATTCTGTATCCTCATGGCTCTCAACGTAGTCTTCTCCAATCTCTGGGGCATAGTGCTCAAAGAATGGAAAGGATGCTCAAAGCAGACCATTGCAGTGCTGGTAATCGGAATCGTAATCCTCGTTATCTCCTGCTTCCTCCCTCAATTAATCTAAACGCAAACTAAATCCAAATCGAATTAGAATTCAAAATTCTCAATTCTAATTCTCAATTCTCAATTAATAATATGTCCTCAGTATTAGACAATAACCCGGGCCTGTCACATCAGGTAGGCCAAGTGGCTGAAGCTGCCGGATATCTCTGGCAGAAAGGCTGGGCAGAACGCAACGGCGGAAACATCACCGTCAACGTGACCGAACACATCACAGATGAAATCAAGGCAATGCCCGCGATCGCCGGACCCTTCCCAATTGGATTCACTCTTCCTCATCTGAAAGGATGCTGGTTCTATTGCAAGGGTACTCAGATGCGTATGCGCGACCTCGCTCGCTGGCCTATGGACAATGGCTCGATCATCCGCATTTGTGATGACTGCGCAAGCTATGAAATAGTTGCCGACAAACCCGTAAAGCCCACTTCCGAACTTCCTTCTCACCTTGCCGTGCATAATTATCTCATTGGCAAAGGTTCTAACTACAAGGCAAGTCTCCACACTCATCCCATTGAGCTCGTGGCCATGACTCACAATCCTGAATACCTTAAGAAGGATGTGCTTACCAAGATTCTTTGGTCGATGATACCCGAGACGAAAGCATTTGCACCGCGTGGACTTGGCATCGTTCCATATATGCTTCCGTCTTCCAACGACTTGGCAGAAGCAACCATCAAAGCCATAGATGATAACTACGACGTAGTGATGTGGGAAAAGCATGGTGTGTTTGCAGTCGACACCGACATCATGTCAGCTTTCGACCAAATCGATGTGCTGAATAAGAGTGCCAACATCTTCATGTGTGCCTGCAACATGGGATTCGAACCTGAAGGAATGTCTGACGCACAGATGACTGAAATCTCCACAGTCTTCAACCTCCCCAAATAATCATTGCATCAGATAGCTCACATTACTCTTTAAGCATATAATTAGCCTTGAAGAGGCGATTTGTATCAATAAGGCCGGAAGCTCACGAAAGCTTCCGGCTTTTCTATTCTCTATTTCTTTCTCTGAAACTTGAATATCTCAACTTTTTTTCCTAATTTTGTAATGAATATTCACCAACCGAGCCAAATATGCAACTATATAGGTTATTTATTTCCATATTCATACTCTCTCTCATTTCGCTCACAGCGAAAGCCTACGACTCCGTAGCATTTCACTGCGACCAAGACACTATTATTATAAATCGTCTGCTCAGTTCTCCCGAACTTAAAGAGATGTCTCCCGAAAGCCGTGTGGCTTTTTTCGCCCGCAATCTGGTGGGATCGGAATCTGCAGTAAGGTCGCAGATTTTGGAAGCGGACACTATGATCTACACTGTCGACGTGCATTCATTCACTCCTCTCAGCTTTATTTCAACCTGCATAGCCCTTGCCCAGGCTTACGAGACTTCGTCGGCTCCTAACTGGCGTGATTTCGCAGATAAATATGAAAATGTGATGTTCAAATGTGGCGAGGCCACAGATTTCGTATCAAGATTCCTCTATCCTTCCGATTGGATTTCCGACAATATTTTCCGTGGAAACGTGACGGATGTCACTTTTAATCTCGATGGCCTGAGCGCAAGGAAAAAGGAAAAGTCGATCGACTATATCTCTCACCATAAGGATTCTTTCAAGGCTTTTGACAAGCCTGAAAACTTCGAACGCCTAAAGATGCTCGAAATGGGATTCCGCAACCATCAGATTCCCTATATCTCTAATGGTGACCTGATGAATCCCAAACGGTTCAAACCTCTGGCCAAGAATGGCGACATTTTCTTCCTGCTCGCTCAAGACTTTAATCTCGACAGCCGCGAGATAGGCATTCTTACTCTTGATGGCGACAAATTACTCATCATTCAGCTTTCCCCATCGAAGGATAAGGTGACTCTTGAAGAATTGCCATTCGAACACTATGTGAAGAGAAACGTGAAGCGAATCCAAGGAGCCCGCATCATCCGCATTGCAAGATGAAAATCGTCGCCTTCGATCTCGACGATACTCTTGTAGCCGAAGTGCTTTTCATAAAAAGCGGTATTCGGCACATAGCTTCCTATCTCCATTCGCGCCATCCCATACTCCCTTACCAAAGAATAGTAGGCTGCATGGACGCAGCAATCCTGACAAGAAAAAATCACTATTCTGCTCTGGAATCCTTGTTGGAAGAATACAATCTATTAGATTCTGTGGATATGAAAGAGGTAGTAGCGGAATTCCGTGCGCATAAGCCTGACCCTTCGATATATCACGCACCTCCTTCAATGATAGGGTTGCTTGAAGATCTTAAGCGTAGAGGATTCAAGATGGCGCTAATCACCGATGGCAGAAGCACTACTCAGCGCAACAAGATTAATGCTGCCGGATTGGAAAGATTTTTTGCCCCCGAAGATATCATCATCTCAGAAGAGACGGGCCATAACAAATTAGACCCCGACAATTTTCTTCATATCATGAAGAAATATGCCGGAGCCAAAGAATTTCATTATGTGGGAGATAATCCACCAAAGGATTTCCTTCACCCTTCAAAATTGGGATGGCACACTCATTTGGTGCATCCATTCCCTCTCGCAGTGCATCAGGGGATTCCAAGATAGCGATGAGTCTGCAGGCTAAGAGTCCACCGCGGATCCTGGAGCACACGGCGCACGGTACGCATTCTGTTTGATTCCTGCATCTTCTTATCTGCCACATAGCATGGCTGAAGATACATAAGCGTCTTTTCTCCCTTACATGGCAAATGGAAGTATCCTTCAAGATCCTGACCCACGTCGACAACCTTTATTTCATCAGCCCTTTCCACCTTTATCTCAGGGTCTCCAATGATATCAGATATACCTGTCTTTGGAGAGACGGTGACCCAATCTATCCCCTCCGGTAAGGGATTTGTGCCGTTGGTCTCGATGGCTATCTTTTTCCCGGTGGCCTGATGCAGAAGCCGGATGAAATCAGCATCTATATGTAGGGAGGGCTCCCCTCCGGTAAGCACTATCCATTCTGCATTATATAAGTTGACGGCACGGACAATGTCGGTGTCGCTCATTGCTACTCCCTCATTGTGGCGTGTATCGCAAAATGGACATTGCAGGTTGCATCCTGAAAACCTTATGAAGACCGACGGATAGCCCGTGTGGTGCCCTTCTCCTTGCAGGGAATAGAATATCTCATTGATGCGTCTCATATCAATCCTCCTCGTAGGCAGCAGTATTCCCCTCTGATTCCTGCACTTCACATCGATAGCATTCCGGAATAGAATCTACTATCCAGCGAGCAATATTCTCAGCAGTAGGGTTGAACGGAAGCACATCATTCAGCACGGCATGGTCGAGCCTGCCGGCAATCAGCTCTTTTATCTTAGTGAAATCTACAACCATACCCGCCTCGTTGAGCTCTTTTGCTCTACATTCCACTATAATGACCCAATTATGTCCATGAAGACTCTTGCATTTGCTCTCATAGGGAAGTTGAAGCCGATGAGCAGCCGATATCTCCAGTCTCTTCTTAACGTAATACATAATATATATTTATGCGGATTGCTCTAACAGTCAATTAATATTCGATATTTATCATTCATCATTGCGCACTATGCATTATGAATTGAGAAAGATTCCCGCGTCACGCAAGGCTTCCATACGCTCTACACAGGTGCCGCATTTTCCACAATGCTTCTCCCCTCCTTTATAGCAGGAATATGTAAGATTATAGTCAACGCCGATTCTCTTCCCGATGCGGGCAATATCACTCTTTGTGATATTTGTGTATGGGGCATCAATCACAATGCCTTCATATGTCCCCTCCCTTATGGCTTCGCTCATTGCATCTACGAAACCCGGTCGGCAATCAGGATAGATGGCATGGTCGCCTCCATGATTGGCAAGCATCACCTTCTTCAATCCTCTGCTTTCGGCCAAGCCGGCAGCCACTGCAAGCATGATGCCATTTCTGAAAGGCACTACCGTCGACTTCATATTATCATCGGCATAATGCCCTTCCGGAATATCTTCTCCACCGATGAGCAATGACGACTTGAAGTATTTACCCATAAACTCGAGAGGAATCACGATGTGTTCGATGCCAAGAATCTCGCAATTCTTTCTTGCACACTCTATTTCCCTTGCATTATGACGCGAGCCATAGTCGAACGTGACTGCAAGCGCTATCTGATCTTTCCGATCATACATCAGAGTGGTGGAATCCATACCCCCACTCAGCACAATTATAGAATCTTTCATATCAGAACTCAAGTTGGGAAATTCTTCTTTGACGTGCCATCTCCTCGTGATCTGCATCACCCCAATTTGCAAAGGGATGGATCGATATGCCCCCTCTCGGCATAAACAATCCTTTCACCTCGATATATCGGGGATCCATAAGGTCGCGCAGATCTTTCATGATGATATTCACACAGTCTTCATGAAAGTCGCCATGGTTGCGGAATGAGAATAAATAGAGTTTCAGGCTCTTGCTTTCTACCATCCGCGTGCGCGGGATATAAGAAATCTTTATATGTCCGAAATCAGGCTGTCCGGTCTTGGGACATAGTGTTGTGAATTCCGGACAATCGAGACGCACCACGTATTCATTTTCCGGATGCTTGTTTTCAAAAGTCTCCAGCAATTCTGGAGCATAGTCGGTAGGATACTTAGTACCCTGATTTCCGAGGAGAGTGACCCCCTCGAGTTCTTTTTCACTTCTCATAATTTTGATCATCAAAGGTGATTCAACAATCCGGTATCGCCCGGAGCAATTGGAAAAACAGTCCAACGCTGACACAAAATTACAAAAAAATCCGCTATCTCACAATAGCGGATTAATTTAACTCGAAAAATATGGTTTTCTGAAACCTGATGCCTGAAACCTGAAACCTGCAACCTACAAAATCACCATAGCACAGATATGAGCCACGACGGCAGCTACCAAGCCGCCTATAGTATGCGCCAAAATTGCCTTCGAGGTCAGATTGCGATAGCCAAGTGAGTCAAGCATTGCTGTGTGGGTGCTGAGATAGCCGCTCCAGCACATGCCGATAGCAGTAAACACACATATTGCGTTTCCGTCTACCCAGCCCTCACTCATAAACTTAGGAAGCAGACCGAGGGCAGCCCCTACTGCGCCAAGGGCAGTAATCGGGAAACCGATAAGGTGCGGATCATGAAAACCGAAGAGCCATTCAAAAACCACATTGATTTTTGCCACAAGCTTCGGAAGCAGTTCTATGCCCTGATATGCACTGCCATCATAGCCATTGGCTCCAGCTCCAAATGTAAGCATCATCACTAAAGTAGAGATCACAAGCACTCCAGGAATTATGGCAAGCCCAACTTCCACGCCACCCTTGCCGCCGTCGAGCACTGCATTCAGTATTCGGGTGAAAAGTGATTCTTCTTTGTTCTTGCCCTCTTCTTCCGTCTTCTTTATTTCATCATACACTTCGTCTACTGCCTCCATGTCGCGATAGTCGGGATGCGAACGGAGAATGAAATGCTGCATGCAACGTGTGGAGACCACGCAACCCACTATTGCGCCGAAAAATCCAATAAGTGGCTCTACAGTATATCCGAGACTGATCATGTAGATGATCACGAGCAAGCCCATTCCGAAGGCTGTTCCGAAGTTTGTAAGAGAAATAAACTGATATTTCTTGAAATAGCGTGCAAATTGCTTATCCTTAGAAATAGTTATGATTGCAGGATTGTCGGAAAGAAATGTCATCACTCCTCCAAGCGATGCAACACCTGGAAGATTGAAAATTGGCTTCATAATAGGATGAAGTATTTTCTGAAGCATTGCCACCACTCCAAATTCCACAAGGATGCGACCGAGAGCTCCCGTAAGCACACATACCGCCATTAGGAAAAAACATGTGTTGAGAAGCAGGTCGTGGGCAGTAGCCATCATTGTCTTCATCATTGGGGCAACCCCCATCTTGTAGGCAATGGCACCAAATATCACAAATACCCACATCAGGCAGACTATGCCTCTTAAATACGTTTTGCGTCCACTTTTTGCCTTTGGCTCAGCAGGCACGCTTGATTCTGTAGTCACATTAGTAGAGTCCATGATGTATTGTCAAATTAAATATTTTTTAGCCAAATATTTCAAATCCCCGAAATCTAACCCATGAAACCTGACGCCCGATACCTGACATCTGACACCAGACACCTGATTTACTTAAAATTAAAAAGATTCATATGCCAAGTGACGCCAACCGACCCATACATGGTGTCTTTCTGCATCAGATCTGCCGAGTTATGGTTCTCTCCCCAAGAGCCAAATGCCGCTGCATGAACTTTCAGCAAGTGTTTTTTATTACTGATGGGATACCATTCTGCAATTGCGCCGGCCATGACAAGTTCGGTGCCACGAGCCACTTCAGTCATAGTAGTCGCATTCACACCGCGATTGCAGTCGTAAGAGACTTTGGCTGTCAGTTTCCACTTCGGTGTGATATCCCACGAGAATTCACCCATAAAGGTATTGTTCTTGAAGGGATTGTTGTCTGGATAAGTACGGGTCATTAGGTCGACAATCACAGTGAATTTGTCGTCGATAAGTAGCTTATTGCCTAAAGCCACATAGTTGCAAAATTTTCCTCTGAGATATTCCACTTCGTTGATCGACCAAATGGTCTCCAAACGCAATCTGTCGGAAAGATTATGACCGCCGTTCCACATCAGGTTGTAGGAATATAGATTGCGGTCGGCAGCTGTGGCAAACAAGCTTTGCGACACCTGAAATGCAAGATAATCGTTGGGCGTAATCTGATAGCCAGCTGAAACGCCAAACTGATAGCAAGCCACGTTTGACACGAACAGATTGGGACACATCAGATTGATGGGAGCACGGTCATATTCATATCCGCCGATCATGACCACTTGCTTTCCGGCTCCGAAATCAAATTTATTACATTTATAGCTAAGGTCGAGGATGTCGGTCTGGTCCCAGAAAGATCCGTCTTTGGGAGTTCTGGAGAATCGCTGGCGCCAAGTATATGTAAGCCCTTTGGTAAGCTCTCCGTGAGCTTTCAAGGCAATATATTTCCCGATAAAGCCTGTCTGAGAATGATCGAGCTTACCTTTATGCTCCAAAAGTTGCCAATCAAGACGGGCATCTAAATCTAAAGAGATAAGATGGTCCTCGTCTGTTTTATGTTGAAAATCGTCAGCATTCGCTGCGAAAGATGTCAGCAACAACGCCGTCAATGAGGCAGCAAATGACTTTTTTAGTTTCATAATGCTATAGTATATCTATTCTTAGTATTATAGGCTTTATCAAATTATGGCACAAAATTAGAAAAATAATCCTAATCCAACAAATTTTAAAAAAAAATTTTTTCACCTTTCCTCTCCCGACACCTGAAACCCAAAACTTGACACCCGAAACTTGACATCTGAAACCTGACACCTGAAACCTGACACCTGAAACCTGACACCTGAAACCATAAATATATTTGCTGAATTCCAAAAAAATTTGTAACTTTGCGCGCAAAACACAACCGTTAATCAATTTGATCACCATGACTGTAACCGACAGATTTTTAGAATTTATTAAATTCGACACTCAAA
>CAYNPB010000096.1:1170-10106 GCA_964399005.1 uncultured Sangeribacter sp. | reverse complement strand
ATTATTGAAACACACTGAAATATGCCTGCAACAATTCTGTAATAAAATTGTTCATTCCCCCTCTAACCAAACGCATTTCAACACATTGCGACACCCCGACTATCTTGACTCAATTTTTGACATATTGAAAGCCCAAAAACTATTTTTCCCAGCCCTCACAGAACTTTTCTTAACTCCGTGCCACTATGACAAAACCTCAAATGTTTTCTTTTTTGTATCATTCAGTAGGCACTATCTTGATAGATTTTGTTGCAAGACGCGCCTCAAGATATTCCTTAAATTTTTTACCCTGAGCCGAGGTCATAGGCTTGAAATATTTCACAAGTGCTACATTTAGAGTGTCAAGCCTTCGGGTTTCCACATTGCTGACGATAGCCCGAGTCACCGCTATATCAGCAACCTCCGGAAACAGCACCTTCAATTCCGGTGAGATTGTAGCGCCCATCGTATCGTTGCGGCATATCTCTGAATTGATAGTCCGAAGGGAATCGATGGTTTCGCGTTGGGCATTAATCGTGTTTTGTGTCACTTGATACATATCCCTAAGCATGGTGGAAGTAGCCTGCGTGGCATCAAACATATTGTCTGGAGTGTCACCCTGGATGATTTTGAGACGCGTCCCTCCAAGATTATACTCCGGAAGCTTATCAGTAAGAGCAAGTACCAACGAGTCTTTAGGAAGCACTTTTCCAATCAAGCTTACGGTAAGAGTCTTGTGGTTTCCTTTCATTTCCGCAGAAGAATGAAGCACTTGTGTGCCATCGAAATTAAACTGCTGGGCTATGAATCGTTCGCAATTCGCATTGAAAGCCGATTGCTGAAACATACGCCATGTCAGATAGCCTGCAGGAATCATCGTAAGAATAGCAATGGTATATATAAGATTCCTTACACGCTTTGCTCTCTCAGGATTCGAGAAGTCTTTGATATGATATTTCATCAGCTTGACTCCTACTACTGTGGCCAATGCAATGAAGACAGAGTTGATAAAAAATAGGAAAAGTGCTCCGAAGAAATAGGTCATTTGGAAAGTTGCCAATCCGTATCCAACAGTGCACAGTGGTGGCATAAGTGCTGTAGCGATTGCCACACCGGGTATCACATTTCCCTTTACCTTACTTCCTATGGCGACAATTCCTGCAGCACCACCAAAGAAACCTATAAATACATCATATATAGTAGGAGAAGTACGCGCAAGGAGTTCGCTATGCCCTTCGTTGACGGGAGAGATAAGGAAATAGATACAAGACGTGATGATGCTGAAGAATGCTGCAGCCATCAGGTTGCGGAAGGAACGCTTCATCAGGTCGAAATCCTGAATGCCAACGGCAAGACCGATGCCAATGATCGGCCCCATTAGTGGAGAAATAAGCATCGCACCGATTATGACTGCTGTAGAGTTGGTATTTAGACCAAGAGAGGCTATGAAAATGGCAATGATGAGGATTATGATGTTAGTACCACGAAAAGACACCCCCTCGCGAATCACATTTTCCGCTTCCTCCTGAGGCAACAAGTCCGCCGACAAATCAAAATAGCCCTTCAATCCACTCTTCAACTCCTTAAAATCCGGTAATTTCATGATGTCATTCTTGCTGATTGAGTTTTCAATTACAAAAATAGCGATAATCCTTCTTTTTAGCAAATCATAGATTGAAAAAGAATCAAAAGAAGATTCTTTGATAAGCTAAATCTCCTACACTTCGCCTAATAAATGACATGCATTATTATAGCAGTCACCCATTAACTTACCGAATGGAGGGCATGCAGGATGCTTCAGCAAAGTTAAGTGATAAATGCAGCGAGAAGTATAGTCATGCCAGGAGGCGCGATTATTTCCAGTCCAAATTCTGCTCATTTCTTTCTGGCTTAAAGATTAATACTCATTCCACCTTCGCTGAAGCTCAGGTCTAAACTCTTACCTTCGCTGAAGCTCAGGCCTTAGACAAAAATTTGCCTCGGAGTGGGCTTCCGCAGTCTAATTTTTGTTTCAGGTGCAAACTTTAGTGCGCACTCATTCAAAAGATCTGCCCATAGGAGGCTCTATCCAAAGCTCGGTAGCCGATGGCTTCCGAGATATGGCGGCTGAGCACAGGAGCCGCGACTGCTTCCTCGGCTGTCATTGTGCCGGCATATTCGAGGTCGGCAATGGTGCGTGCTACCCGCAGGATGCGGTCGAAGGCACGGGCTGACATATTCAGCTTTGTCATTCTGTCTTTGAGCTTGGTGAGCCCTTGCTCATCCGGCCATGCATACTGATGCAAAAGCCGCGAATTCATCTGCGCATTGCAATAGATCCCCTTCTCTCCCTTGAATCGCAGATTCTGCACAGCCCTTGCCTTAATAACTCTATCTCGAATCGAAGCACTCGGTTCAGCAGGAGCCCGATTAGCCATATCATCAAACGCCACCGGCTCTATCTCACACTGAATGTCTATTCGATCCAAAAGCGGCCCACTGATCCTATTCATGTACTTAGCCACTGCTCCCGCCTGACAAGTACACCTCTTTGTAGGATGACCATAATATCCGCATGGACATGGATTCATCGAAGCCACAAGCATAAACGAGGCCGGATAGTCCACCGTATACTTTGCCCTCGACACCGTGATAGTCCTATCCTCTATCGGCTGCCTTAGCACTTCCAAAACTGTCCTCGAAAACTCCGGAAACTCATCAAGAAACAACACCCCATTATGCGCTAAAGAAATCTCCCCCGGCATAGGATTGGCTCCTCCTCCCACAAGCGCCACAGGCGACACCGTATGATGCGGTGTCCTGAACGGCCGCTTCGTCATCAGCATCGACCCGCGATGCAATTTCCCCGCCACCGAATGTATCTTCGTCGTCTCCAACGCCTCTGCGAGGCTTAGCGGAGGCAAGATGGAGGGGAGACGCTTAGCCATCATCGACTTTCCTGCCCCGGGAGGCCCAACCATAAGGATATTATGTCCCCCCGCACACGCCACTTCAAATGCTCGCTTCACACTCTCCTGACCTTTCACTTCAGAAAAATCAAAATCAAAATTCTCAGCCTCCGCTGCAAAAATCTCACGGGTATTTATCACTGTCGGCTTGATATCCGAAGTCTCAGCTATCACACCCACCGCCTCGGCAAGATCTTTCACCCCATATACCTCTACCCTATTCACCACAGCAGCCTCTGTGACATTAGCCTCCGGCACTATCAGACGCTTAAAACCCATTTCCCGAGCCTTGATCGCCATAGGAAGAGCACCCTTCACAGGAAGCACAGTCCCGTCAAGCGAAAGTTCCCCCATTATCATATAATCAGAAAGATTCGCCGAAGGCACCCGCTCATTAGCAGCAAGCACTCCAATAGCCATCGGGAGATCGAAAGCAGCCCCCTCTTTCTTTACGTCGGCAGGCGAAAGATTGATAATCGTACTCTTATGTGGGAAGCCAATACCGCTCTGCTGAAGGGCGGTCGTAATTCGGGTATATGCCTCCTTTACCGCAGCATCGGGAAGGCCCACGATACTGAATGTCGTACCTTTCTGCACTGCAGTCTCTATAGTCACCACAATGGCATCTATGCCCGATATGGCAGCTGAATATACTTTCGCCAGCATCTCTTTTTATTTTTTTTGGTCCAATTCCTTTCTGAATGCTTCCGTAGCACTCTTAAGATCATCACCCGAATAAGTCTCCTTTCCCTTTCTATCCTTAACGATATACCATGGCAGACGCACCACACCCATCTTCACCATATCCTCATCTACCAATCCTTTCGGTTGCCATCCGCGCACCGCTCCCTTAAGCGAATCCCGACGTATTGCATTCACCCATGTCATGCTGTCAGAATCCATATAGATGTCGGCAATCACGCGCTTCGTTGAGTCCTTAAAAGCCTTGCTGAGAACCTTTAAAGAATCCAGAGTCTCCTTCCTCTCCGAATTATTCTCGGAATAGAAATACAGGAATGACCCCTTCACTTGCGTAAATTTAAGCGTATCAAGTCCGGTATCTCTTGATCTAACCTTCAGGCTCTTAATTCCTTTATCCTTGGCATACTCAAATTTCCCTTCGGCAAGAGCTACGTATTCCACCCCAAGAAGATCCGGCGCTCCCGACACCTCTATCAGTTGATGATCCCTTGCCTCTTTATCAAGGGAATTCCACAACTTTGCAAACCCCTCAGGATTCTCACGTCTATTCCATTCCGTAATCAAAAGAAGAGCAGAAAGAGGATCCCCTGGATTCTTCTTTACATATTCTTCGATACTTTTTTCAAAAGCCTTTCTATCCTGTTTCTTCGGGTAAGCCACTTTGCGCCATTCGCTCCATCGCTCAGACACCTTATCGCCCATCACGCTCCACGTAGCCATGTCTTTATGCTCCCCCTTAATCTTTATCTCGTCTCCTTTTTCGGCATAGATCATTATATAGTTTGAAGGCGACGACGCATCGCTAACATACACCACAGTCGGAAGCTTAGTGACACATCCCACTGAAGCCACGCCCTCCTGAATGGAAGCCGTTTGTTCTATCCAACGCCCTCCATGGGAATCCCAGGCATAATATGTCAGGAGATAGTTGCCGATATAGTCTTTGGGGAATTCAAAATCTATCTTGAATTCATTTTTTACGCATCCCGTAAGCATCACGATCATGCACCATGCCAATATGGCCAACGTCTTAGCTACAAATCTCTTCATATCGCAAAATTAACAAATCTTCCCCACTCTTGCAAATAAAAACCCGCCTACCTCCTCAGGCAAGCGGGTATAACGAAGAACCCATCTCATAAAATTGATATAGGCTCTTAGTGGTTGGACTAAAGTTTTGTCTATTTTGACGAAGTCGAACCCGGCTTTGGCTTATGGTCTTTTGCTTCGGCACTCTCCACCAGGAATACACTTCCTATTATCATGACTATGGAGAGAATCTGCCACCATGAGAATTTATCCTGACCAAGCACATAGCTCACAATCGCTGCCACTATGAGAATCCAGTTGGCATATAAAGCCACCACCGTAGCCGGAAGCTTCTTTAATCCGATATCAGTAAGCAGATAACTCAAAGAGGTCGGAAAGAGCAGTACAAATGCAAGCACAAGGAAAGGAGTCGAGAATACTCCCGATGTCAATACAGGCGCAAACCACTTCCCCGTTATTATCACTGCAACAATTCCGGCAAGAAGTCCTCCCGAGAATGTGTATTTACTCACTGTCGCATTGCTCAGACGCTTCAGGAACTTCTTTTCTATCACCAGATATGCACTGAAAAGAAAAGTCGACATCAAGCAGAAGATGTTTCCAAGAAGCGGATTAGAAGCCACTTCACTATGTTTCTGAGTGAGGATACACACCAAGGCGCCTCCTATTCCCAAGAATATACCGATAAGACGCCCGATAGAAAGACGATCGGTGCGGAGTATCAGACATATTATATACACCACCGTAGCCTGCAATGCAATGAAGATAGATGAAGATATCGGAGTCGTATAGGTAAGACCGATTAGAAGAGTATACATATAGCCGAATACTGCTATGATGCCTGTCAGCAAAAGCAAAATTCGGTCGCGGGCAGTCACTTTTTCAGTCTTGTCGGGTCGGACCCATCCAAGAATCCAGAAAAACAAGGAGCCGAAACCCAGACGAAGCACTACTCCCGTATATGCATTCATCCAGGTAGGAAGAAGATATTTGAGAGCATTCTCATTCAATCCGGAAAATGTCTTCGCAATAAACATTGAGACATTTCCCACAAGCCGCCCATGCTTCTGAGCCTTTACAGCAGCCTCTTCAGTCGCAACAACACTTGTCGATGCTCCATTTGTCGCAGCAGTATCTGTCAAAGTGGAATTAGATTCTTCAGTATTCATAGTCAATATAGTTATCAGTAGCTAATAATACTAACACCCCACCCCCCGTTAAGTTTTATCCGGAGCAATCCCAACCAAGACTTAAGTTCCGCCCCCTCCAAAAAGCAAAGATTGTGGCGCGAACGAAGTGAGCACTCCCAAAGCCCTTGTATTTTCCATTTTTTTTGCGTAAATTTGCACTTTAATGCAATATATACCATTTATGGCACGCAAATCCACTATAATCGCCCTTATGGCTCTAACGATGGCATCATGCTCTAAGAAAACCTCTATCTCCTATCCCGAGGCTCCTTCCGACGACACTGTCGATGTATACTTCGGCACCGAAGTCAACGACCCATACCGTCCCCTCGAAAACGACACTGCAGCCGAAACCCTCGCATGGGTAAAAGCCGAAAATGCCGTAACTCAGGAATACCTATCCAAAATCCCATTTCGCGAGAAAATCCGCGAACGCATACGCCGGCTCAACAATTACCCAAAGACCGGAATGCCCTACAAAGACAACGACGGCAAGTATTATTTCTATAAAAACGACGGACTTCAGAATCAGTCGGTCCTTTATCGCTCTGCCATTCCCGGTGGCGAAGCCGAAGTCTTCCTCGACCCTAACAAGCTCTCCGACGACGGCACAGTAGCTCTAACAGGCGTCTACCAATCTCACGACGGCAAATACACAGCCTACACCATCTCTCGAAGCGGCAGCGACTGGACTGAAATATATGTCATGGACACTGCCACAGGCCAGCTCCTCAAAGACCACATAGAATGGGCAAAATTCACCGGTGCAGCTTGGCACGGCGACGGTTTCTACTATAGTGCTTACGAAAAACCTGCCGCCGGCAAGGAATTCTCTAACGCAAACGAATATCACAAGGTATATTATCATAAACTTGGCACCCCTCAGAGCGCCGACCGCGTGGTGTATGAAAACCGCAACGAACCCCTTCACTTCCATAGCGTGGATATCACCGACGATGAGTCTACCCTCATCGTGATGGGTGGCGGGGCAGGCAACGGCAACTCCCTTTATGTCAAAGATCTCACCAATCCCAATTCCAAATGGGTTACGGTAGAAGAGTCACAAGACTACGACATCAATGTGATTGGCAACCGCGACGGAAAACTCTACATCTTCACTTCTGCCGATGCGCCAAAGTATAAGCTCGTGGCTGCCGACATGAAAGCTCCCCAACGTGCAAACTGGACCGACGTAGTCCCTGAAAATAAAAATGCTGTCCTTGTCAACGCCACGTTTGCCGCCGACAAGCTCATCCTCACCTACGACAAGGACGCCTCCCATCACGCATATGTCTACAGCAAAGATGGTGAAAAGCTACGAGAAATCACTCTTCCCGGATATGGAACCCTTGCATTCTCTTCAAATTCCAAGGATCCTCAGGCTTTCTATGCATTCTCATCTTTCACCACTCCCTCTACAATTATGGAATACAACGCCGAGACAGGCGATAGCAAACTTTTCCATGCTACCGAACTCCCCGGTTTTAATCCCGACGATTACGTCACCGAACAAGTATTCTATCCATCCTCCGACGGAACTCAAATCCCGATGTTCATCACCTATAAGAAAGGTCTTAAGAAAAACGGAAAGAATCCTGTGTATCTATACGGATACGGTGGCTTCAACATAACATTGAATCCAGGATTCTCTGCCAATCGTCTCTTATGGCTCGAAAACGGCGGGATATATGCTCAAGCCAACCTCAGAGGCGGGGGCGAATATGGCGAAGAGTGGCATGAAGCCGGCACTAAGATGCAAAAGAAAAATGTATTCAACGACTTCATTGCCGCCGGCGAATACCTCATCGACGAAGGTTGGACCAACAAAGACCTCCTCGCCATTGAAGGCGGCAGCAATGGAGGCCTCCTTGTGGGATCTGTCACCAATATGCGCCCCGACCTCTTCAAAGTTGCAATCCCGCGCGTTGGCGTTATGGACATGATGCGCTATCACCTCTTCACAATCGGCTGGAACTGGGCTCATGACTACGGGACATCTGCTGATTCTCCAGCAATGGCCAAGTATCTCCGCTCCTATTCCCCTGCCCACAACATCAAGAACGACGGCACTCCATATCCTGCAATCCTTATCACAACCGCCGATCATGACGACCGTGTAGTGCCGGCTCACTCATTCAAATATGCCGCCGCATTGCAAGCCTCTGACACAGGCGACGCTCCCAAGCTGATCCGCATCGATAGCAACGCAGGCCATGGTGCCGGCAAACCAATCGAAAAGATAATCGACGAATACACCGACATCTACTCCTTCATCTACGAAAACATGGGGCTGACACCCGACACTGACAAATAAGCAATTAACATCGATATCAATATGAAAGAAGGGGCGCCGCTAAGCGTCCCTTCTTTATTATTCTTTACATAAGCAGCTCACTTAAGCACTGCCGACACCTGATCCGCAATCTGCTTCATCCCATGGATATTCGGATGTCCTGCAGTCTTATCAATATCCTGAAGCTGGATATAGGGCACTCCATAATGATTGCAGGCCTCCACAATGGAAGTAGTGATCTCCGGCTTCAACCCATCATTTATGATATAGAGGAGCTCAGTGTTCGGATAGCGGTCTACTATATGCGAAAGCATATATGTCAGCGCCGGGCGGAAGCTTTTCAGCTGTTCAGTTGTCCAGTCGCTCCATACGAATTCTCCTATAGGCGAATTAGCCCAAGAGTCATTGGTGGCTCCGAAAATAAGCAAGATATCGGGCGACCCAAGATTGTCCATACGGGTGATAAAAGCCCTGTCTGTGTAGTCTTCCTTGCGGTAACCTGTGGTGCAGACAGTGGAGCCTGAGTATGAATTGTTCTGCTCCAGCTTGTAGCCACCGTTTTTGATAAGCTGATGCCACCATGTCTGCTTAACATCGCTCACGTCCGTACGCTTCGTATCGGGATGCACAAAATACCACATCTCGTTCGTTTTAGGCTCCACATAATTCTCAAATGTCGAATACGAATCTCCAAGAATTGACACACTCTTCTTCACCTGAGCCGACACAAACGACCCTCCGGCAATAACAACGGCCAGCCCCAAAGCAGCCAAT
>CAYNPB010000096.1:0-1070 GCA_964399005.1 uncultured Sangeribacter sp. | reverse complement strand
CAGCAGGAAGCCTCCCATCGCATTTCAGCGACAGGAGGCTTCTCAAATAAAGAGGATACTATTTTTATTCTGACTTGTATGGACCTGTTTATTCTGTAAGGTCAGCCGGAAGCACCGGCATTGCACCCTTCTTAGTGCATACGAATGCTGAAGTGCGCACTGCTGTGGCGTGAGCCTCAGGAACTGACTTCCCTTTCAGGATGCTTGCAATGAATGCTGCTGTAAAAGAGTCGCCTGCACCAACTGTATCTGCAACCTCCACCTTCGGAGTCGGCTGGAACGAAACATTGCCCGGAGTGAACACATAGCTGCCGTTGACGCCACAAGTAAGGATAAGCATCTTAAGGTTATATTTGCCAAGAAGAATCCAGCACTTGTCCTGAAGGTCGATGCCGGGATAGCCGAACATACGGCTCACTGTGACCAACTCCTCATCATTTATCTTGAGGATATTGCAGCGCTCCATTGAATTGGTGAGGATATCCTTATTGTAGAAACCTTGACGGAGATTCACATCAAACACCACCAGGTTGTCGTCATTCTTTGGCATTGCATCAAGGAATTTGTTGATAGTCTCTCTCGACACTACGTTACGCTGTGCAAGCGAACCGAAGCACACTGCCTTTGTCTTCTTTGCCAGACCCTCAAGAGCCTCGTCGAAGGGGATATTGTCCCATGCTACATTCTCCTTGATATCGTAGATAGGTATGCCGGCCTCATCGAGTTCCACCTGTACTGTGCCTGTAGGATATGGCACGACCGAGATCAGCTGGTTCAGACCTTTCGAAGTCAGGTTGTCTACTATTTCTTTACCAAGGCTGTCGTCTCCTACTGCACTCACCACACAGCTGGGAAGTCCGAATTGAGACACATGATATGCGAAGTTTGCGGGTGCGCCACCGATTTTCTTTCCTTCAGGAAGGATGTCCCAAAGGGCCTCACCCATTCCAACTACAAAGTCTTTCATGAAATATAATGAATAAAAATTAATTTAACAATTGGATCACGCTATAATCAATTATGCATTATGACTTGCTTTAGCTTGGGCGAAGCCAATTATGAATTATGCA
>CAYNPB010000095.1:0-10188 GCA_964399005.1 uncultured Sangeribacter sp. | reverse complement strand
TCGAACGTCTTTGCATGGCTCTTCAAGGCAAAAAGTCGAACTACGATACCGACGTATTCACTCCATACATAGCAAAGATAAGCGAAATCTCAGGCAAGGAATACGGAAAAGACAAGATGGTGGATGTTGCCATGCGTGTCTGCTCAGATCACTGCCGCACGATCGCATTTTCGATTGCCGATTCTCAGCTACCAAGCAATGCAAAGGCCGGATATGTGATCCGTCGTATTCTTCGCCGTGCTGTCAGATATGCATACACGTTCCTTGACCAGAAGAATCCGTTTATCTATCAGCTTGTAGACGTGATGGTAGATCAGATGGGAGAGGCATATCCGGAACTGGTGGCTCAGAAAGATCTTATCAAGAAAGTGATCAAAGAAGAGGAGGAATCTTTCCTCCGAACTCTTGACAAAGGAATCGGTTTGCTTGATAATCTTGTGGCGGCTGCAAAGAAAGAGGGAAAAACTGAAATTAGTGGCAAGGATGCCTTCACACTCTATGACACTTATGGCTTCCCCCTCGATCTTACAGAACTTATCCTACGCGAACAGGGAATGACTCTCGACCACAAGGGATATGAGGAAGAGATGGACCGCCAGAAACAACGAGCCCGTAATGCTGCAGCAATTGAGACCGGCGACTGGGTAGTGCTTAAAGATGGTGAACAGAAATTCGTAGGTTATGATGCGACTGAAAATGAAGCTCGCATACTCCGTTACCGCAAGGTGAAGCAGAAGGGTAAGGAATTCTTCCAGATTATCCTTGACGAGACTCCATTTTATGGAGAGATGGGTGGCCAGGTTGGCGATAAGGGAAAACTTATCGATTCCAATGGCGAAGAGATAGAAATTTTCGACACAAAACGAGAGAACAACGTAAGTGTTCACCTCACTTACAAACTGCCTGAAAATCCCGCTGACACTTTCAAAGCAGTGATCGACACTGAAGCAAGAGCAGCTATTTCAGCCAATCACTCAGCTACTCACCTTATCCACGAGGCGCTTCGCGAAGTACTTGGCACACATGTGGAGCAGAAAGGTTCTTATGTATCTCCAGAATCTTTGCGTTTTGACTTCTCTCACTTCCAGAAGGTGACACCGGAAGAAATCCGCAAGGTAGAACATCTTGTAAATTCTCGAATCAGGAAAGCTATGCCACTTGATGAGCATCGTGATATGCCAATTGCAGATGCAAAAGCATTAGGCGCGATGGCTCTTTTCGGTGAGAAATACGGAGATAAAGTTCGCGTTGTGAAATTTGGTGATTCCGTAGAGCTTTGCGGTGGTACACACGTAGCGAATACCGGCAACATCGGTATGGTCAGAATAGTCTCAGAAAGCAGCATTGCTGCCGGTATCCGCCGAATTGAGGCTGTCAGTGGAGCTGGAGTGGAAAATATCATCGATGATTTCCAGGATCTTGTAGTAGGCCTCTCCAATCTTCTTGGCACAAACGGCAATATTCGTGCTTCTGTAGAAAAAGCTCTTAAGGAAAACGGAGAATTGCGTAAGCAAGTAGAAGAAGCAATGGCTGAACGCATCGATAATCTCGCTGCCGAACTGATTGTGAAAGCAAAAGAGATTAATGGTGTCAAAGTAGTCGAGTTAGTGGGAGTAAATGTTCCCGATGTTGTTAAGAACCTCGCATTCACAGTCAGGAAGAAGAGCCCTGAACACACTGTGTTTGTAGGAGCTACAATGTCGCCGGATAAGAAACCGCTTCTGACCGTGATGCTCTCCGATGATATGGTTAAAAATGGCTCGAATGCCGGTCAGATTGTGCGCGAAGCTGCCAAACTCATCAAGGGTGGTGGCGGAGGTCAGCCTTTCTTCGCTCAGGCTGGTGGAAAGGATGTAGACGGACTTTCGGCAGCTCGCGACAAGATCATTGAGTTGCTCGCGCTCTAAGTGCTCACATGGATTTGGAGGCAAATGGCATCATTGATAATTCAGAAGCTCCGGAAAGGGGAGGACTCTATATTCATGTAGCTTATTGCCGTAGTAAATGCATATATTGTGATTTCTTCAGCGCAGGCGACAGGATTGCAGACTGGCATGGATATGTAGATGCAATATGCTCTGAATTTAAAGATAGAATAAAAGAAATGGCGTGCCCGCTCCGGACGATTTATATCGGGGGTGGCACGCCATCTCTTATGCCTGGATCTGAATTCAGACGGCTTGTTGATGCTCTCCGTCCATACCTGACGAATGTAGAGGAATTTACTATAGAGGTTAATCCGGATGATGTCTGTGAAGAAAGCCTTGAATTATGGAAGTCATTGGGAGTCAACCGCATCAGTATGGGTGTTCAAAGTTTCAATGATAAGATTCTGAAGACTTTAGGCAGAAGGCATGATGCATTAACTTCAAAAAGGGCATATCAGCTTGCACGACAATATTTTGACAATATTTCTATCGACCTCATGTTCGGACTTCCGGGGCAGACTTTTGAAATGTGGAAAGAGGACCTTCAGAAGGCAATAGGGATGAGACCTGAACATGTTTCTGCATATTCGCTAATGTATGAAGAGGGGACTGCATTGACCGTAATGCGCGACAAAGGACGAGTGAATGAAGCTCCCGAAGAATTATCAGAAAAGATGTTTTTATTGCTCACTGATGAATTGAAAAAAGCGGGCTATGAGCACTATGAGACGAGTAATTTCTCTCTGCCCGGATTCAGGAGCATCCACAACTCCTCATATTGGCAGCAAATGCCATATCTTGGCTTAGGACCTTCGGCACATAGTTATGACGGCCGGAACACAAGAAAGGCCAACAGAGCCGATTTAAGAGGGTATCTGACCTATTGGAATAGCAATCATGCTGAAAAAAGAAAATCCGTCCCTTTTTATGAAACGGAAATTCTGACACGTGAAGAATTATTGGAAGAGTATGTAATGACCAGAATGAGGATGAGCGACGGAATTCCTTTGGAAGACTTTAGATTCAGATTTGGAGACAGAGCCTATAAGTCATTAATAGCAAGGTGCCAACCTTTGATTGACAGAGGATGCTTGCTATATGATAAGAATCATATAGCTATCAAGGAATCTGAAATCCTTATTTCCGACTCAATCATTTTGGATATGCTTGTTGACGAGTTCCCTAACATCTAATTTATAGACATATTTGGCTTGAGCGGCCACTATTCCCGCTCCCGTGGATACATTGCTGAATTCAAACACGGCATCTCCTAATCCGACTCCACCCAATGCTCCGCTAATCCCTTCTGTGGCTGCCCATAAGGAGAGCATATAATTATAATAGGGTGAAGAAATGTGGGCCAAATTGACATTAAGTGTTAACTTTTGATCCATGCCCGGATGATCTTTATAGTTACAACTGTAATTTCCAACTACCGGAATTTCAAGACTATACTGTTTGCCTGAAATCTGACGGTCGGAGAAAACGGTATAAAGACCATATGCATCTGTTATGATTGTTTCTAAGGGGGTAATATGCTCAGAAAACAAAGGTTCGAAACTATAGTCCGGAGTAATTCTTACATATTCAGCATTGGGTTGATAATATTCATCTTCTGTCGCCGGGCGTATGCCCGCACTTCTCTGCATATCGAAGATATAATAGTTGCTCATTGAAGCCGGATCGGTAAATTTGACACTTAGCACCATATCAAAATCTGCCACATACGTATCTTCGACTTCATCAAATGTTGAGTCTATTTTTGTAATTTTCGTCTCTACATCATCAACATCTACGGGATATGGAATTGTGACCTCTGAATAAGCTTCTCCATATGTCTTGTCGGTCGCTTGGATTCTTATCTTGTCGCCACTTTGGGGAATATATTGAGCTGCATAATAGCAGTCCACACCATTATTTTGACCCCAATAATACCCCGTATGATCATCTGCATACAATTTTAATTCTAATTTTTCTTCAAGCTTATCATTTACGTAAAGGAGAACTTCTGCCTCTCTTAGATTTATATCAAGTTTGTCGACAGGATTACCTTCGGAATATCTCCAAGTGCGAGTAACTTCCACTTTTATTTTCTCACCGGCTGTAAGAAGAGAATTGATGCAGACCACTGGGGTGCTTTTGAGATCAGGTTCGAAATATGTGTAGCAACCAGTAAGCATCCACAATGGTATCGTGAAGATGAGTAATTGTAATATTTTATTTTTTTGTCTTATCATAATGGTTTATGATTTGGTAGTTTTTAAGAATGGATTAGAAAAGCCATGTGTAGGATACTGAGGGAATGATAGGAATAGCCCTGACATGTTGGAACATATCCTTAAACTCACCTTTGTGAAAATCGGAATCACGTCTGACTGCTATTACATTCATATAGCTGTAGGCATTAAAGATGCTGAATGTCCAATACCCTTTTTTTGTTTTTCTGGTCGCCGACAAGTCAAGTCGATGATAGAAAGGTAGGCGATAGTTGTTGGTCTTTTCATAGAGATCCATGTCAAAATGCCAAGGTCCCAACAATGGGTCGCTCCAGCATTGCAAAGGCAAGGTGATTCGGTTGCCGCTCATGCCTGTCCAGGACGCCCCTACATTCCATTTGGAATTGATTTTCCAAGCGAGAGCTATGTTGATCTTATGACGGTTGTCAAATCTTGCCGGAAACCATTCCCCTTTGTTCTTCTCCGGAAACTTCCTGTCGGCCCAAAGGAGAGAGTAAGAAATGTGTCCGGTTATGTTTCCAAACTCTTTGGTCACTTTAAAGTCAATACCTCTTGACTTTCCTTCACCAACACCCATTTTCTCTGTCCAATTAGCGGTAGGAGGCACAAGATAGTAGTCGTCAGTATAATCAAGCAGATTGTGCATCCATTTGTAGTAGCCCTCGATCGAGAATGTATATTGTCTATCGGGGGTTGACCAGTAAGCTCCTAAAGCGATTTTATCGGCTGTCTGAGGTTTCTGTTCGCCTGTGATTGGAATCCATTGGTCGGTAGGCAAGGAGATGCTGCTTTCAGCCAGTTGGTGAACATATTGAACGGATCTCGAGTAGCCTGCTTTTATGGCTAAGTTGTGGATCGGAGTAATTCGGAAAGAGATACGAGGGGAGAGGTTGCTCTTAGACTTTCCTCCTATTGAGAAAAGACTAAAGTTTAGTCCTCCATTTATCCTAAGCCAATTGCCTAACGAGTAGTCGTCAGAAATATAGAAGCTCATTTCATTTGCTTGGTAGTGTGGCACATTCTCTTTAATCTCCATCTCATTATTATCTTTTTCTAATGTTTGAAGTCCACGCGATGGGAGAAAGGAATGATGAGTATATGAAGCACCGAAATCCATTTTATTTTCGGGTATCAAGAGGCAATTGAAATCAGCCCGGATTATAACATCGTTGATATTGTTCTTGTGGGTAAACGAAGAACGGGAATAAGAATTAATTTCATCACCGGTGATGTCATAGTCTTCTTTTTTATTTTTCAGAGTGGAGAAATATCGGGAGAAAGCACCAGTTACCTCTCCGAAGAGTTTTGGCGAGAAAACGTATTTCCAGCCTGCAGAAGCGACAATATTACCCCACATGAGTTTTGCGCGATTGTCGGAATAGGAATTGTCCTTTTCTGATTCCGGAATTTCTACCGGATTGTATGTAGGTCCCATAGGCCCCCATGTAATATAAGAATCATTATATTTCTCCTTACCCTTGTCATCTTCACCGGCATATAGATAGTCCTCCCCATAATAGAACATGAGATAGGCACTTGACCTGCCGGAGAAATGATGATTCAATTTTGCATTGAAATCAGTGAAAGCATAGCGGAAATGAGTGTTGTAAGAATCATTCAACTTATTAACTATAGCAATGGCTGGAATTGTCAACACATCATACCATGAGCGACGTAGTGCCAAAGAATATGAAGTACGATCTTTTATTATCGGGCCATTGATATCTATAGCTCCTGAGGTCAGTCCGAGACGGAAACTGCCATGATGCTCTTTCAAAGAACCGTCTTTTGTGTGAACATCCATGAATGAAGCGAGTCTTCCGTCATATTTTGCAGGGAAAGTGGTCTTGTAAAAGTCTACATTGCGTAAAGCTTCTGTATTAAAAGCTGAGAAGAGGCCTCCAAAATGATTGACTTGATACAAAGGTATGTTATCGAGCATATAAAGATTCTCGTCGGAGTCTCCGCCATGTACATACATTCCTGCCATACCTTCAATGCCAGGGGATACGCCTGGCTCAAGCTGAAGAGTCTTAACTACATCGCTTTCTCCGAAAATTACAGGTGTCGCTTTAATAGCTGTGTTAGTCAAGTTTAGGCTTCCAATTTCAGAAGAGAGCATCGACTTGGTATTGTTGACAGTAGCGTTGACAGTCACTTCTTCCAGGACATGCGACATTGCGAGGGCCACATCCAGATTCTTATTTTTGGTCAGAGAGAATCTTCCGGAGAAATATGGGTTAAAACCAACATTTTGAACCTTAAGCTCTACCTCACCTTCAGGTAGTGTTAGAGAGTAGAATCCATTGGCATTGGTGACAGTGCCTTTACCGGATTTAATGTCGTAGATTGTTGCTCCAACAAGAGCTTCATCATTACCTGCTTCTTTGACAAATCCACTGATGGTGTATTTAGAAGCGATAGCTGCTTTATCACGACGAAGGGTGACATTATTACCCTTGATCTTGTAAGAGATACCGTAACCTTTAAAAATATTGTCAAGCACTTCAGTAAGTGGAGTCTCATTTGCCTTAACGGAAACCTTAATTCCCTTGAGAAGATCGGCGGGATAGATGAAATTCTTTCCAGTCTGCTTCATGATATCGGCAAATACGATCTCTGCATTTTTATTTGTCACAGAAAGAGTGACATTTTGAGACAGCATAGATAGAGTAGCAAATGCCATTGATATTGCTACACTCACTAATTTCTTTTTCATTTTAGAACTATCAGTTAGTTTCAGTAGCAATAATTAGATTGATATTGAAAAGCTCGTTAAGAGTCTCTATAACATCAGCGGCTGTTCCCTCATAGGATATTGTGACCATGATGTTTTCCCGGGGTACGTTCGCAATCTTCACTTCATAGACACGCTCTATCTCTGCTACAACATCTTTGAGAGGGGTATTCTTGAATTCAATTTTAGCAGTTTTCGCTTCTCCCGGCAATTCATTCATCATGGATACATGCTCGAAAGTTTCCTCAGAAGGCGAGTGGCCTGAAGGAGCAGTAAAATAATAGATAGAAGCTGAGGCTGCTAAAACTACAGCGACAATTCCGGCCGCGGCTACGTTGCGACGGCTGAAAGATATGTGATGAGCCAACCGGAATCGTTTCCATCCCTTTTGCGGAAGTAAAGATCCCATCTTGAAATGGTCGGAGACGAACTTGATGCTCTCTCTTAATTCTTCTTTCTCTGTCATATCGGTTTTTTTAATCATAATTTTTACCCCTATGACGGAGTCTTAGCTTAAATCCCCTATGCAAATATGAAAAAAATTATAAGAATGGAAGGAAGAAAACTTTTCCCTTTTTCGGCTCCAAGACTTCACGTAGAGACTTGAATGCTTTAGTGATTTGATTCTCAACAGTTTTTAAGGAGATGCCAAGCTCTTCAGCTATCTCTGCATGCGAAAGACCGTCGCGCTTAGACATCAGGAAAATTTGGCGGCAACGATCAGGCAATTTTCCGATAGCAATCCAAAGGCGTGCATCTCTTTCAGAAGTATCGATAGCTTCTTCTGTCAGAGATGAGTCATTTACTTCATCGAAAGATACTTTAGATTCTTTAGAATCATTCTTACGAAGACGGTCGATCGTTATGTTGTGAGCTACTCTGTAGAGATATGCTTTCATATTCTCAGGCAAATCTTTATCAGCAAATCTTTCCCATACGGTAGAGAAAGTCTCCTGCACAATATCTTCAGCCTCATCCGGATCACCACAAAAACGCATCACGTACATACCCAATGGAGTATAGTAGCGATGGAAAAATATTTCAAATTGCTTTGTATGGTTCATTTGCGTACTACAGGATTTGAGATGATGAAAGTAGGGGAGTTGCGATACTTGAAGGCATATAAATATCTATCTGAGCCGGATGTCAAAGAGAATTTCTTTAAAATCTGAGGAGCTGATAAGGGATGATTTCTTGACACTATGTTAATTTTCTCCCCTTTAAGATTTTTCATTTCCCTTTTATCAGGTTCGTTGACGATTTCCATGATTTTTCCAGGGAAATCTTTGTAATAGGTGTCAGAAAGAAAAATATTAGTATTGGAATCCGCTTTTGATAGTTCAGGAAAGTTTTCCACAAGAGTTGACCATGCTCCTGTCTTCATGACTCCTGCATTTGGCTCGTATAAATACGTGTAGTCAGAAGCATTTTGACGCTCACATATTCTTGTCTTTGAAAGGGTAGAGGTGTCATTGAAGTCAGTAAAGAAACGCGAAATTTCTCTGTTCCAATCAAGGTCGACTACCGTCACTCCACTAAACGCAGAATCTTTCTTTATGTCTATAAGAACTTCCTTGCATTCACCCTTAAAGCACACTACATATATATGGTTTAAATCATTGACTGTATTGCGAATAAAAGTGAGATCCAAAAGGGGAGAGCTCTTGACAAGCAAACGTGAGGTTCTTTTAAAAACATCCGGGAGGGCGGAAAGAATATCAGGTTGACAATCGGAGAAAGCATGAACTTTACCACCGGAACTGTTTCTCCGAGCAGGATCGGCAAAAATCAGGTCAAACTTTCTGTCAATTTTTCGCAGATATACTGTCGAATCAGTATTCAACACAGTCACTCTATCTGCAACATCTAAAACTTTAGCGTTGTGATTCAGAGCTTTGCATTTGTTATCATCTATCTCACAGGCAGTCACATTTATGCCTCTCCTGGCAAAAGACAGAGCATCGATACCGAGACCGGCCGTTATGTCTAATAATGATGAAGTAGAGGGAATCATGTCAGCATGAAACTTAGCTACAGCTTCATTAGATGCCTGTTCGGCCGACAAAAGGGTAGGAAAAACAAAATCAGGATATTTTACAAAGCCAGGGAGCTTCAGTCTGGCTTTTTTTCGAGCTTCGATTTGAAGAAGTGCGAAGTCAATGTCAAAATCTTTAAGCTCAGAATTCTTGCTGGCATATTTCAAACGCAACGCATTCACATCATCCGAAGAGTGTGAGCGAATAAATTCAATCATGTTTTCCGAAACCTTCATAATAATATAACACTCTTAAGACACTTTTGATAATAATTGAAAATATAAAGAGATGTTGCTGTATTTCCTCATAACACCCATAAAAGGGAATATATATAGAAGTACCTTCGTGTTTCCTTATAATCCGTATTATGTTAAGTAGTGTGTAAAGGGTCTTTTTGGAGTGTTTATATTTTAGGTAAATCTGCGAAGGAGACATATCCTTAATATGCAAAACTAATGAATAATATAATATATATACAATATTATATAATATCAATGATTTTTAGATCAGAATTTGTCGAAATTTACCTATTTGATAGTTTTTTGAGAGAATTTACAAATATGTACAATCAGTTGAAAAACGTGGCGATTACGTTAACTTAAAGGCAAGATTAAGGCCTTTAGAATGCTATATTTAATATTGTTTGTACGGTTGCAAAGGAATGACAGAATTTTGTCGTCACAAATTAACTCCAATAATGACTCATGATTAGAAAAAGGAAGACGTATGGGCGGTAGATAGTTCAGCAGGCATAACTCACTTGCTTTTGGATGGAATGAATGTCTCGAAGGTAGAATCATCGTAATAAACCGTGATTTGTGCCACTCTTCGAGGGTTTTTCTGCATTTTTTCTATTTGTAACTGCAATTCCAATATTTTCTTATTATCCTCAAGTTGCTGATAGATATTATTATTAGTAGTGTTTGTGGCTTTAGTTAAGCCCTTGAGATTTGAATAATCCTGATGTTCCGGGTAATCGTTGGTTGTTTCTGAAGATTTAGCGGCCATTTCTGCAGAATCTTCATTATTACTTGAATTCGAGCTCTGATTCTTATCCTGGTTTGCGAGCATCGGCCCCTCTCCAAACATTAGCCACATCACTGAGAGATCAGGATAGGCAGAATGAATCTTTTTGATGAGCGTGTCGCTGATCTTTTGATTGCGACCTGACAGCAGCTGGGAAAAAGATGGACGGGGAATTTCGCACATATCTGCGAATTGAGAGGACTGTACATGAATACTGTCCATGA
>CAYNPB010000094.1:0-10279 GCA_964399005.1 uncultured Sangeribacter sp. | reverse complement strand
CGAATTGTGGTTCGAACGCAGTGAGAACGAAACCGACAAAACCCAAAGCCCCCTATTAATATTTTAATCTCACCCCATATTATCTCACCCCAAAATATTTTCTGTAAATTCTATACTCAAAAATAATTTTTCCCGAAAAAACTTGCATTTCTTACAGATTTTCACTAACTTGCATTCTCAAATAATAAAACACTCATCCTCTTATGAAAAATCCACTCCATCCCCCATAAGCCGACCTCGGGAATTCCACCATCGGACAGCCCTACAAGTTCGGAGGCAAGGAGCTCGTGACCGCTCTTGGCCTCAACGAGTACGACTTCGGCGCCCGCCGCTACTACCAGGCCGTCCCCCACTTCAATTCCATCAACCCTGAGGCAGAAAAATATCCGTCGCTTTTCTCCATATCTCTATTACACCAATAATCAGCTAATCCTTGAAGACATGATTAATGTCATTGTCATGGCATAAGATACATACCGAAGCTATCTGCGATAGCGAGCGAAGCTATGCTCAGCTCAAGTCCGCGAATGCTAACCAGAGGCATGAAACTTTAGAAGCATTTTCAGAAGCAAAAATAAAAAAATCCGCGACCCTTCAGCTCGCTTCGGCGAAAAAGCAAGCGTAGCGTAGCGATCCGCGTTGTCAGTAATCACTTAATATCCAAAATAATAATACCCTAATATTAGAACTTACTAAACTAAGATAAAATCTTATAAATACCCCCACAAGCTCATTTAACCAGTGCCTAAATCAGGCAGTCAATAAAATTTCATTAACATCCTTTAACTAAAAATATTTCCTCAACCCCTCCTTCCGATACTAACTTTGTCAACGGAAACCAAATCCAATGACTGATAATTTATCGTTAATAATTTATCACTCATCATTGATGAAAGTTTCCTCACGGAGGCCTGAGCCCATATGGACCACTGTCGCCATGCCCGTCATCGTCATTTTTCGCCATGCGCGATACGCGATACGCGATACGTATGATGTCCGGATAAAGGTTATCGACCCTGACAGCCGCGACACGACCGCATTCGCCGCTCTATAACCTCCCCGCCATAGGTGACGGGGCCAAAAAACATTTGTTATGACAACACAAATACCTAAATATCAAAGGCAAGCACACCGGTATCACCCATACCGAGTGCTTGCCTTTCTTTTTTCCACAAAGTCAACAAAAACCTTACCAGAGAAAGCTTAAGAGTCGCGAAGCCGTCACCGCCGCAAGCTTCTGCTTACCACTCCCAATAATCATACATTTCCTCATTATATTGCCAAGTCACAGTCATCCGATATACGGCATTGGCATTTTGAATGAAAAATGCAACTTTTTTTTGCTTTCTATCGTTTTATTTACTAACTTTGTCTTTAACAAAAAAAATGACGGAAATATGGAAGAAATCAAGGCAACAGAAACCAGACTTCCTCTCTCCCTAATGCGTCATTGCCGCGACCTATATTTGGAAGTGGCTAAAGCAGCTTCTTTTTCAGAAGATACAGATCGCCTCTTGCGCTCTCTTTTCAAGAAAACTTGCTCCAACGGGAAATCTGCATATGATGATAAAGGACTGCCCCGATTGGCTCTTGCTCTGGAAACCGCCGACGCCTTCGCCCATTTCATAGATGCCGACACTAATATCCTCCAGGCAATCCTCCTTTGCGACTTCTATGGAGAAGTCATCTCCCTTCAGGAAATAGAACAGGCTTTCGGACCCGATGTCGTGGAAATGCTCAAAGGGATCGAGACCGTTGCACAATTCTCTGCAAAAAGAAACCTCCAGAATCAAGACAACTTCCGAGGACTGATGCTCTCGCTCGCCGACGACATACGCGTAATCATCATCATGATCGTCCGCGACCTCGTGCTGATGCGTCGCATCAACCTTCATCCCGACACCGAGTGGGTCAGCAACATGGCTTTCGAAGCCAACGTGCTATATGCCCAACTCGCACATCGACTTGGACTATACAAGATAAAAGGAGAACTCGAAGATCTCTCCCTAAAATACACAAACCGAGAGATCTACAAGCAGATCGCCAACAAACTCAACGAGACCAAACGTTCACGCGACGCTTATGTAGAGAAATTCATCGCCCCGGTCAAGAAAAAACTCGAAGATGCAGGCCTGACATTCTCCATCAAAGGACGTACGAAATCCATCTCTTCCATCTGGGCTAAGATGAGAAAGCAGAAAGTGGACCTCGACCGCATCTACGACCTCTTTGCTATCCGTGTCATCATCGACACTCCCCCGGAAAAGGAAAAAAGTGACTGCTGGCTCGCCTACTCTATTCTCACAGATATGTACACCCCCAACCCATCGCGTATGCGCGACTGGATATCCATTCCCAAAAGCAATGGATATGAAAGTCTACATGCCACAGTGATGGGTCCCGACTCCAAATGGGTCGAAGTGCAATTCCGCACAAAGAGAATGGATCTCGTGGCTGAGAAAGGTCTCGCTGCCCACTGGCGCTACAAGGGTGTCAAATCCGACTCCACCGACCAGTGGATGAACAATATCCGCGATATCCTCGAAGCCGGAAAAGACGACCCCATGCAACTCATGAAAGATATCCGCATGGATATCTACACAAAGGAAGTGTACGCTTTCACACCAAAAGGGGATCTCTTCAAACTCCCTGCCGGTGCCACCGTACTTGACTTTGCATTCTACATACACACAAATGTAGGAGCGCACTGCACAGGTGCCATCGTCAATGGTCGCCACCGCAAGATAAGCCACGTCATCCAAAGCGGAGACACAGTCGAAATCCTTACTTCCGCCACTCAGTCGCCCAAATCCGACTGGATGAATATCGTAGTCAGCTCCAAAAGCCGAAATAAAATCCGCCAGAAACTTCACGAGCAGCTGCAGGCTCGTGCGGATCTCGGCAAAGAAGAACTGATGCGCCGCGCGAAAAACCGCAAGATCGAGATTGATGAGGCTATGCTTATGAAACTCATAAAAAAGGAGGGTTATAAGTATGTCAACGAATTTTTTGCCGATATTGCTGATGGCAAAATCGATGCCGGCAAGTTTATCAACACTTACCAAATAGCCACAGCTCCTGAAGACCAGACCGAGCGAACCACAGCCGAAGACTTCGAACTCATCCGCGACGACCATGAATCTTCTGCTGATGTGCTTACTATTGGCGAGAAATCAATAAAAGGACTGAGCTACAAGTTTGCCAAGTGCTGCAATCCCATCTACGGCGACAAGGTGTTCGGATTCATCTCTTCCGACGGTATGGTAAAAATCCATAAGACCGATTGCCCGAATGCCGCCAACATCCGTGGCAGATATCCTTACCGGCTCATCAGAGTGGAATGGAGCGGCAAAGGAGGATCGGAACTTCCGGTGCAACTTCGCATTGTGGGTCAAGACGATATTGGAATCATCGCCAACATCACCTCCATAATCAGCAAGGAGACCAAGGCATCATTGCGAAACATCCGTGTTGACTCCAACGATGGTCTCTTCCAAGGATATCTGACTCTTGGAGTTTCCGACAATGCTGTCCTTTCTTCTATCGTAAAGAAGATTAAGACAGTAAAGGGAGTGAAAGATGTAACACGAATTTGAAGTATAATGCACCATTCATAATGCATAATTAAGCAATGAATATAAAAAAGTTAAGACATTACATACCTATCGTTGTGGCGATAAGCTTTTTGGTAAGCGCCGGAGCATGCCGTCGCAAAAACGAAGCCAAGGAGCGTGTGCAAGCCGAACGTGAGAAATGGGAGGCCTCGCTCCCTGATTCGCTGAAAGCCGTTGAGCGCCAGACCGATTCTATCAAAGCCGAACTTCAGTCTCTCAACAATAGTTTTGAGCAGATGGTGAACTCTTTCGAATACGTGGATAATCCACGTGAAGTGGAAGGATACTACATAGCCGGAGCCTGGAAGAGTATCTATCCTCTAAAATCCACCGGACTCGTGGCAAGGTTGACCAAAAGCGAAAAACTTGAATTGATAGCTGCCCTCTCAGGAGGAGCTCACTTCAATCGCCTGAAAGTTGAAGCCAACGGACAGACTGCTGAGACTGCCATTGTGCCTCACGACCAAGCTCTCAACTACCGCATGACCGGACTTAACACCGTCTGCTTTTCCGATAGCGCAGCTAATTCTTGCGCTAAATTGATAGCGGAAAACAATGATGGCGAAATAAAGATCATTTATCTTGATGGCGACAAACAGACCGGTGCTCTTTCCTACTCAAAGCAAAATCAATCAGAAATGCTTTCGACTTGGAATCTCTACGAAGTGTCAGCCCGAATCTACCGCGACGAACGCATGATTCCGATGCTCGCAAAGAAAGGAGCTATCCTGACTCAAAAGATCGAATCTCTTAAGAAGTAACCCTTTAATAATATAACCCTATGAATCTTTCACCGAAAGACCTCGAAACTCTTGCAAAAAGAGGCATTTCCGAGGCAAAACTCGAAGAGCAGTTGATTATGCTCAAGGAAGGATTTCCTTTCCTCAAAATTGAAGCAGCCGTAACACCAGGTCATGGTCTGACAGTTCCAACCCCCGAACTCATCAAGCAGAGCGAAGAGATGTGGCGTAAATATCTCGCCGGAGGAGCTAAGGTGATGAAGATGGTGCCTGCAAGTGGAGCTGCATCAAGAATGTTTAAGGATCTCTTCTCTTTCCTCAATGGCAAAAGCAACAAACCCGACAATGACTTCATGAAGAAATTTTTCGATAATATCGAGAAATTTGCATTCTTCGGTAAGCTCAATTTCCTCTGCCTCCAATTGTTTGGCTACAGCGTAGATAGCCTTATCAAAATGGGTCGCTATAAAGATGTGGTTGATGTTCTCCTCAATAAAGTAGGTCTCAACTACGGCAAACTTCCCAAAGCTCTACTCGAATTCCACAAGGAAATAGGTGGAAGCCGCACTCCGCTCCAGGAACACCTCGCTGAAGGAGCTCAATATGCCGCCGGCAAAGATGGTAAAGTGCATCTCCATTTCACAGTATCCGAAGAGCATGTCCCTCTCGTAGAAGCTAAGCTCGAAGAAATTAAGGCAATTATGGAGCATGCCTACGGAGTGGAATACGATATCACTCTCAGTGTTCAGAAACCATCTACCGATACGGTTGCTTCCAATATGGACGGCACTCCATATTACGAGAATGAAGAACTTTTCTTCCGACCCGGTGGACACGGCGCTCTAATAGAAAACCTCAACGATCTGAATGCTGATGTAATCTTCATCAAGAACATAGACAACCTCGTTCCGGATGCTCTTCGCCAACCTACTATCACTTACAAGATGGTGCTCGGAGGTATTCTCGTAGGAGTAAAGGCTAAGATCGACAAATATTGCGAAAAGCTCGAGAAAGGCGTTCCCTCTGGTGAAGAAATGGTTGAAATGCTCGATTTCCTTCGCCATAAGCTATGCGTGACTCACGACAAGGCTGAAGAAATGACCCCGGAAGAACTCCGCGATTATCTCTTCAGCAAGTTCAACCGTCCTACCCGCGTCTGCGGTATGGTGAAAAACGAGGGTGAACCCGGCGGTGGCCCATTCCTCGTATATAATCCCGACGGCACTGTTAGTCCTCAGATTCTTGAATCTTCTCAGATCAACCCTAAAGACAAGGAAGCTCAAAAACTCCTTAAAGAAGCAACCCACTTCAATCCGGTTGATCTCGCTGTTTGCATCAAAAACTACAAGGGAGAGAAATTCAACCTTCCTGAATATGTGGATAAAGCTACCGGCTTCATCTCCATTAAGAGCCGCGAAGGTGTTGAAATCAAAGCCCTTGAACTTCCAGGCCTGTGGAATGGTGCCATGAGCGACTGGAATACAGTCATGGTGGAAGTCCCCGTTGAGACATTCAACCCTGTCAAGACTGTCAACGACCTCCTTCGCCCAACCCACCAGCCTTCCTAATAAATTTGAAAAAAAAATTTCGAAGTGTGAATAAACCTTTCGAATAATTCAAAGTCTTAAAATATGAGTGTGCCAAACACACTCATATTTTTTTGCTTCCCACAACATTCTCACTTCTATTATGAACAAACGTTTAGTTTCTCTCCTATCTATCTACTGTCTTGCGGTAGCCACTTTGATAGCAGCTACCGTGAAAGGGCGAATTATTGATTCACAAGGCCAACCACTCATCGGAGCCACGGCAACTCTGCTGGCTCTCCCGGACTCCACTCTCGTCACCGGCTCTATGGCAGATGCTGACGGAGGTTATATTTTCAAAGGCCTAACGCCGAGACGCTACGCCATTAAGGCGTCAATGACAGGAATGGACACTGAAATCATGGATTTCACTGTCGCCGACACCACAAAGCTGGTTGAGTTACCCCCCATTAAGCTATATGATGAATCTACAGTACTGAAGGAACTCGTGGTAAAAGGTGTCAAGACTGCTGTCATTGCAAAAGAAGACACTCTGGAATTTAATGCCGACTCTTTCCATACTACTGAAAATGCAGTTGTGGAAGATCTTCTCAAGAAGCTTCCGGGCGTGGAAGTGGGTTCAGATGGCAGCATCACCTCTAATGGCAAGACTGTCTCTAAGATCCTTGTAAACGGTAAGGAATTCTTTGGCGACGACCCCACTATGGCTACAAAAAACTTCAGTGCAAAGGCCGTATCAAAAGTTCAGGTTGTCGACCGCAAAAGCGAGCAGTCTCGCCTCACAGGAGTCGACGATGGAGAGGAAGAGACCGTGATCAATCTCGAAGTGAAAAAAGGTATGGAAGAAAGCTGGTTTGGCAATGTCCGCGCAGGATATGGCACCGACAACCGTTATTCCGGCAACCTCTTCATCACCCGAATGGCTGATGGCAACCGTGTCACCCTTATTGGTAGAGCCAACAACGTCAATGAGCGTGGCGGTGGCGATATGCGTGGTGGCAACTTCAGCATGGGGGGTGGTGCCGGAGGCATCATGACTTCTCAGATGCTAGGTCTCGACTTTGCCGTCGGCGACGAGAAGAAATTTGCTGTAGGAGGCAATGTGCGATATATGCACAATACCAGAGACGCTATCAACAGCAGCGAGACCATCAACTTGCTCCGCGACTCCGTCAGCTATCAATCCGCTTCATCTAATTCTAACGACGGCTCTCACAGTGTCGGTGGTAATTTCCGGCTGAAATGGGAAATAGACGAAAACAATACTTTTGATTTCCGCCCATCTTTCACCTACAGCACCAACGACGCCACATCATCATCTGCAACTCATCTTTTTGCAGGAGACGCAGATAAGACCCCGGTCAATAGCCAGATCAACGACCGCACTAATCATGGCAACTCATGGAGCACTTCAGGAGATGTCACTTATGTGCATAGATTTCCTCAGAAAAAAGGTCGCTCTCTTAGTGTGAGAGCCGAATATTCTTTCTCTAATACCAAACAACATGGCACATCCCTCTCCGAAATCACCAAATATCTAATTGAAAATGCCGATAGGGATGATGATTTATTCCGATTCACAGACAATCATACATGGAATAATAATGTGAGTGCACGCATCACATGGACAGAGCCTATAGGAAAGCCCGGCAACTTCATTGAATTTGCCTATCGAATCAATTCCCGCCGCAACAACGCTGACAAATACGTCTACAACCTTCCGGATCATCTTCGTCCTGCAGACAACATCTTGCCTGATTTTGACTACCTTCCCGAACCCGGGCTGGTATATGACGATAGCCTGTCAAATAGTTTCCGCAACGACTTCCTGACACAGTCTATCCGTTTAGGGTATGTACGCACCACTAAAGACATGAATCTTAACGCAGGTATCGAGCTGACCCCTTCAAGCAGCAAAAGCACCGACCTGATTCTTTCCGGCAGAAATATCCCGAGAAGAAACGTCCTGAACTTTGCGCCGTTCGTTCGCTTCCGTTATAAATTCACAAAAAACAGATCGATCAATCTTCGCTATAATGCACGATCTTCAGAACCCTCGCTTACTCAGTTGCAGCCCGTCAAAGATGAGTCTGACCCAATGAATATCAAAGTCGGTAATCCGGATCTTAAACCGACATTCACCCAGCGACTTTTTGCCAATTTCCGCGACTTCGACATGGAAAGCCAACGTTCGCTCTTCGCTATGCTCAACGGATCATACACCATCAACAATATCGTGAGCATGACAACTACAGATAGGGAAACAGGAGCTCGAACTACCACCTACACAAATACTTCAGGCGACCTGAATATCAACCTGCGAGGTATGTACAATCAGCCTTTCCGCAATCGCAACTGGCGTGTTTATGCCAATCTCATGGCAGCCTATAGTTCAAAAGGTGGCTACATCAACGGCGAATACAACCGAAGCGGACAATACAGCCTTGCCCCTCGCGCCGGCCTAACATTCTCTACAGAGATCATTCAGATATCTGCAAATCCTACTTATTCTTGGCAACTCGCCACAAGCACACTCGCCAATCAGAAGAATCGGACCAACTCAAGCTATGGGTTTGACTCCGACGTGACTCTCACTCTCCCATTCGGTTTGCAAATGGGCACCAACCTTCATTACTCTAAGACCAATGGTCTTTCGGCAGGTTTCGACTCTCAGACATGGCTGTGGAATGCCAATATTCTTTACACTATACCCGGAACATATGGCCTCAACATCTTTGCAGAAGCTCACGATATTCTATCTGACACTAAGAATATCTCCCGATCCATCACAGATGCCGCCATCATCGACAGTCGCTACAACAATCTTTCACGCTATTTCCTCTTTGGCCTAAGCTGGCAGTTTAATTCTCACAACTTCAAAAAGAAGACAGCCCAAGCCGAAGAAGACATGCCTATGCAAGGTCCCGGCATGATAGGTCCCGGCGGCCGTGGCGGACAGCGCCAGATGGGTCCCCCTCCGGGTGGCTTTGGTGGCGGACACCCATTTTAACTGAATGCATAATCTCGATAATTCTGAGAATCTCGAGATTCTCGAGATTTTCGAGATTCTCGAGAAGGCCGATAATCCCGATAATCCCGATAATCCCGATATTTTGAAAACTAAGAAAACACTAATATTTGCAGTCACCGCCATTTTGTCGGTGGCTGCTTCTGCGCAAGAAAAGCGCGGACATGAGATCGAACGCGATATGCCCCTTTTCCTCGATAGCCTTAAGAAGGAATTCACATATCCAATGGCATGGGGCAATAGCGAAATCTCCGACTTTGATACTTGGAGAGCCGCTGCTAAAGAAACGCTTGCTGAGGAAATGCTCCTCCCCCCTCCCCGTGCCAACTCCTACGATATGGTGATTCTTGAAAGCGAACATCGAGATGGTTACACTGCACATAAGATAGAATTTAATCTTACCAAGTATTCCCGCGTGAAAGGCTATCTTCTCGTGCCTGACAGCAAGGGTCCTCATCCTGCTCTTGTTGCGCTTCACGATCATGGGGCTCATTTCACAATAGGAAAAGAAAAGATGATCCGCCCTTTCAACGTAGACCAATCCGTCATTGAAGATAGCGACGCCTGGGCCGACAACCTCTATGAGGGACAATATGTAGGTGATTACCTGGCTAAGAACGGCTATGTGGTCCTTTCCACCGACGCCTTGATGTGGGGCGAACGCGGATGCAAGGAAGGAAGCGATAACACACACCTTGCAAGCGTGGCCGGCAATATGCTCTTGCTAGGGCGCAATCTCGCTTCATGGATGACATTTGAAGATAGTTATGCCACAGAATTCCTATCATCTCTCCCCGAAGTAGACGCTAATAGAATCGGTTGTGTAGGTTTGTCGATGGGCGGTTATCGCTCATGGATGCTTGCAGCAGTCTCCCCTCTCATAAAGGCAAGTGTGGCTGTATGCTGGATGACGACACAAGACGCTATGATGGACTGGAAATATGGGCGCCATGAACGAGGAGGATTCGCCAACAATCTCGGCGGTGTCTTTGCTCAACTTGACTACCCTAACATAGCATCACTCGCTTGCCCGAATGCGATGATGCTCATAAATGGAGAGACTGACAAACTTTTCAAGCCACATGCCGTTAGGCAGTGCTACGATACCATGCATCGTGTCTGGGAAAGCCAAGGTGTGGGAGATAAGCTTGAGACTCATCTCCTCCCGATGGGTCACGAGATGCCAAAAGGTGTCCAACAGACTACCCTCGACTTCTTCAACAAGCACCTGAAGTAAATGCATAATTTATAATGCATAATGCAAAAACATCGAAATTTATAGTAAAAAAAGTGGGTTAAAATTTGCATAGTTCAGAAAAAAGCTGTAACTTTGCATTGCTTTTCGGGAGA
>CAYNPB010000093.1:0-10325 GCA_964399005.1 uncultured Sangeribacter sp. | reverse complement strand
TCATAGTAACGATAAGCGAGGGGATTGTAGCTTGAAGTGCCCTCGAATTTGATTTTTCCTATACCAGGAAAATACTCTTTCTGTGCCATTGTTGTGATTTTATTTTGGTATTTAGGTTCTTTATTTTAATTCATAATTCATAATTCATAATTCATAATGCATAATCTTTACCTAATGCTTAATCTTTATTTAATTCATAATTCATAATTCATGAAATATTTATTTTTTTGATCAGATCATTATGCATTATGAATTATGAATTATGCATTAGGGATTATGCATTTTCGACTGCTTTGAGGCGTTCTTTCCAGAGATTGTAGGCCTTGATGTAGGGTTCGCGATCCAGCGGGGGCTTGATCTCTGTGATTTTCTTGAGAGTTGCGAATGCTTCGTCGTGATCCTTGTAAATTCCGGCTCCTATTCCAGCCCCTTTTGCTGCGCCAACGCTACCGTCTGTCTCATAAAGCTTGATAGTAGCACCGCTGACGGCTGCGAGAGTCTCTCGGAAGAGAGGACTGAGGAACATATTGGCATGACCGGCATGGATAGTATCGACTTTAAGACCCATAGCCTCAGTAATCTCAATGCCATACATAAAGGAGAATACGATACCCTCCTGAGCTGCACGCATGAGATGAGCCTTATTATGGATATTAAAGTTGATGCCGAAGATAGAACAACCTATTTCCTTATTCTGAAGTATTCGCTCCGCACCATTGCCGAAAGGAATGATACTTACGCCTTCGGCACCGACGGGTACGGACTCAGCCATACGGTTCATGTCATCGTAGCTCATGCCGGGATTAGCTATATTCCTCTTAATCCAGCTATTGAGGATACCGGTGCCGTTGATGCAAGTCAGCACACCTACACGCGGTTCTTCTGCAGTATGGTTGACGTGGGCGAAGCAATTGACTCTTGACTTAGGATCGCAGTCAATCTTGCCATTAATGGCATAGACCACACCTGAAGTGCCACCGGTGGCAGCAATCTCACCGGGATTGAATACATTCAGACTAAGAGCGTTGTTAGGCTGGTCGCCGGCGCGATAAGTGACGGGAGTACCCGGCTCAAGGCCTAATTCCTTTGCCGGCTCAGGAAGGAGACGCCCTTGAATGCTGAAAGTGGGTTTAACTTCGGGAAGGATCTCCATATCAAACCCGAAATAGTCCATCAGGAACTTAGCCGGAGTATTCTCCTTGAAGTCCCAAAGCACATAGTTGGAGATGCCTTCAGGAGTGGTGCAAATCTCGCCGGTCATCTTCATTGCGATGTAGTCGGCGGGGAGCATTATCTTGTAGATTTTTTCGAAAACCTCCGGTTCGTTTTCCTTCACCCAAGCAAGTTTTGCGGCAGTGAAATTACCGGGAGAGTTGAGCAAGTGAGTCAGGCATTGCTCTTCGCCAAGCTCCTCGAAAGCTTTCTGACCATATGGGACAGCCCGAGAGTCGCACCATATGATAGCGTCACGGAGCAGATTCCTGTCTTTATCTACACAGACGAGGCCATGCATCTGGAATGAAAAACCGATAGCCTTAATATCCGCGGGATTCACTTTCGACATATCGAGGACGCTTTTTGTCACCTCCTTAATATATTCCCACCAATTTTCAGGATTCTGTTCGGCCCATCCCTGGCGTAAAGCCTTAATTGGAGCTTCTGATTTTGGGAAGAAGTCAGTAGCTACGCATTTACCGCTTTTGGCTTCAACGATACTTGCCTTTACTGAGGAAGTACCTATGTCGTAACCTAATAAGTACATATGATGTCGTGTTTATGGTATAAAAATATTATGGTATTATCTTTTGCATGGTCCCTTGTGGGAGTTCTTGTGTCTACAAAATTAATAAATAAATTAGAATTACAAAAACTTTTGAGGCGAATTATTAAGAAATGCGTGTATTTTAGTCAATTTTTACCCCCTTATAGCATATAAAGAGAGAAATTGCGGAGAAGAGAGTCAAAACAAGATGGGGGAGCGGATTGTTATCAAGTTGCACGCTTAGAAACATTATGAGACATTCTACGGATTTTAATCTTAAGGGGCATTTGGCAATGTTAGGTGCGAATGTCTGCTGGGGGCTCATGTCGCCGGTAGCAAAACTTGTGTTTGCATCCGGCTTGATTGCACCAATTGTCATGGTAGATTTTCGGATAGCAGGGGCAGCCCTTTTATTTTGGATTACTTCGCTCTTCACTCCGAAAGAACATGTGCCGGCACTTGACAAATTGCGTCTTTTTGGCGCAGGAATGATCGGCATCCTACTCAATCAGGGTTGCTTTATAATAGGAGTGAGCTATACATCACCCGGAGAAGCCTCTTTGGTGACTACCACCATGCCGATGTGGGTAATGCTCTTGGCATGGCTTTTCCTAAAGGAACCGATAACTCTAAAGAAAGCAGGAGGCATAGTGTTGGGAGCCGCTGGAGCATTAATTCTTGTGCTTGGAGGAAAAGGAGCAATAACAGGAGGTGAGAATCCGGCATTGGGTGATTTTATAGTGCTTATAGCTCAATTCTCATACGCCTTATATCTGACGCTCTACCGCAATTTTATCAAAAAGTATTCCCTCGTCACATTGATGAAATGGATGTTTCTGTCTGCTTCTATTGTGGGACTTCCTGCCACTATCGGATACCTGAGAGCCACCGATTGGGGAGCCATATCTATTTCGGAATGGTTAGGAGTGGGCTACGTAGTGGTAATGGCAACTTATGTAGCTTATATATGCATAATGATAGGACAGAAAAACTTGCGTCCGACGATAGTCGGCATGTATAATTATGTGCAACCGATAGTAGCCACGATAGTCGGCATTGTGCTGGGCATAGATCATTTCTCGGTGCCAAAAGGGATTGCAGTAGTACTTATATTCAGTGGAGTGTATCTGGTGACTATGTCGAAGGCCGCAGCGAGCGACAGACAATAATTCAGAAGGAGATTGGGAGAATGATTTCGGGGCGATAGTCTTTTTGGAAGGCGAGTCGGGGACTGCCGTCGGCTACATATATGATGCCGCAAAGCTTAAAGTTAAGTCTATACAAGGCATTTTGCATTGGGTTATTATCGGCATGAGTATCAATGCGGATATTATCGATCATAGTTGCGCAAAACCTCACGCACTCCCTAAGCATACCCCCTTGCAGCCCGCTTGATGCAATCCGATGGATAGTGCCATAGGGACGATCGTTGAGCCACGCACCATTTTCAATCAGTTTATAAGTAGGGTCTTCTCCAATGATGAATGAGAACACCATCAGGATATTGCCATTGTCATCTTCAGCCAGATAGTGACAACGGCGGGAGATATCGCTGAGTATAGTGTCACGGTCGGGATATCCGCCGGTCCATTGGTGGAAGTTGCCTGATTGACGCATGAAGTATTTAGCCTCATCATATACAGCCATAATGCTGTCAATATCCCTTGAAGAGCTGAGTCTGATCGACAATGAATCGTCCATAATATTCAAATTTCTTTAAAACTATTGTATTTATAACGGAGATTTATTTTTATTCTTTTTGGGAAGAATGGAATTTTTGATTAAATTTGCGGAAAAATCAACTGATATGAGAATGAAAAAGATATTTTCGGGGATGATGATGGCCTCTGTGGCTTTAGGGATGAGTGCTGCAGATTTTAATCAGAATTTTTGCGACAGCACTCTCAGGATTGACTATATTTTTGGAGGTGGTCCAGATGGAGTCAAGATAATGTTGGATTCCCAGACCAAGCAACCGGGTTGGGCAGGACGCAGAGCACGACTAACAGGAGTTCCGGTAGGAGGAAACGGAACGGTGTCTGTGACCGACCCGGCTACGGGTGACACACTCTATAAAAATACATTTTCCTCACTCTTTCAGGAATGGATCTGCACTCCTGAAGCTCAAGAGAAGAATATGGCTTTTGAAAACTCTTTCTTAGTGCCATTGCCCAAAAAGGAAGCAGACATCACTGTAAGTCTCCGAGGCAACCGACACGAAGAAATTGGGAAAATCACACATCGATATAGTCCGAATGATGAATTGGTGGCCTTGCGTGGTAGAGACCCTATGCCTCATAAATATCTACATAAGGGTGGAGAGTCGAGTGAAGCCATCGACATAGCGATTCTTGCTGAAGGATACACAGCAGAGGAAATGGACACATTTCTAAATAAGGCCACTCAGATAGCGGAAGAGATATTGAGCTACGAACCTTTTGCCTCGAATAAAGATAAGTTTAATGTCGTGGCTGTAATGACTCCTTCCAAAGACAGTGGTGTCAGCATTCCGTTGAAAGGGGAGTGGAAAGATACAGCTTTCGAGTCTCATTTCAGCACGTTCTATTCATCTCGCTATCTGACTACTCCGCGAGTTTGGAAATTGCACAAAGCATTGGAAGGGATACCCTACGAACATGTGCTCGTGCTTGTCAATACTCCGGCTTATGGAGGAGGAGGCATCTATAATTGCTATCAGATTGCGACATCAGATCATAAACTTACCCTTCCTGTAGCTGTTCATGAATTCGGACATAGTTTTGCCGGGCTTGCTGACGAATATTTCTATACCGAGGAGGAAGGGGAACAATATCCATTGGATATTGAGCCTTGGGAGCAAAATATCACCACTATGGTAGATTTCGAATCCAAATGGAAAGACATGCTGACACCCGGAGTGCAGATACCGACCCCTTGGACAGATAAGGGAGGCAAACGCGACGACCGCATGAAGAGAGCTAAAAATGAAGACAGAAGCGGAAAAGTAGTCGTAGGCGCATTCGAAGGGGGAGGCTACAAAGCAAAAGGAGTCTATCGCCCTGTGGAGACTTGCAGAATGCGCGACAATCATAACCCGACTTTCTGCCCGGTTTGCCAGAGGGCAATCAGCAGAGTGATCGAATTTTATACCGGGAAATAAAATATTAGATTATAGAATAAAAAAGGATAGGAAGCTAAACAATGGTTCCTATCCTTTTTTATTCTATTTGATCAGATTTGTAATAGAATTAGAATTTATAAGTTGCCATCAGATGGACTCCAATCTGTTGACTTTTGACATAATAGCTGTTGGTCCATGTGAAAGGAAGCTTGTCGTCAGGATGTTCGTAGATGCCGATTTTCATGTCGGGATAGTGAGTATGGCGGGTATAAAGGTCGAGACCACCGGTGAGATATAGATTTTTTAATATACGATAGTTGACACTGGCTTCAAGATGATCGAAAGTGCTTCGGCCATTATCGCCACCTTCAATCAGAAGCCTCTCCCCATCAGGTCTGAACATCCATTGATCATCTGTATGGAAGTTGTTTTTAGTTCCTACCCAATACAATTGATTGGCAACCTTTACAGATACTTTATCGTCGGCAAGAGCCCAATTAAGACCGGCTTTAACAGAAAATCCCATTCCCCAACTGTAGTTTCGGTGGTAGTCTCTATAGAAGTCGGTGGAAACTCCGGCAAGCGCCACCAGGTTGAGATGAGCATATCCATCGAGCGACATCTTGGGATTTGGAATAAATCTAACCATTGTTCCTCCTCCGACGGAAGCCGGCACACCTAACTTATATGGAACGGTCTCCGGAATAAGTTCATCTTTCAACTCATTACGGATCGTATCAGAATCGAAGAAATCGAAATGCTGGTAAAGTCCGATATTCATATTTAGATGTTGCTCGTCGATAATCTCACGACTCAAGAGTCTGCCCATTATCTCGATGCGGCTGATCAATGGTTGGGTGCTAATGGCCTGGAGTTCGAGATTGAACGAAAAATAGTCATATGGAGTCTTGGTGGTGTTCTCAAAACGGTCGCCGTATTCGATATTGATCTCGGCAGCCGGTCCCATTTTCCATCCTTTGGTATCTATCATAGCAAGATATCTTGCACCCAATGAAGCTTCAATACTGATAGGGGGCAATCCAAAACGGCGTCCGGAAGTAGCGCGCTTTTTCCATGCCTGTCCGGTAACTATTCTCGTGATTCCTCGCATTGGATCCAGAACGAAGGCAACCACCTCCCTTCCGATTCTTTCACCACCTGTGGCCCGATCATTCAGGACAAGGTCTGAAGCGCGATAAAAGACTTCTCCCAATGCAGCACCTCCAATGGGAGTGGCGATAATGTCGTTGGTAGACGGATATTCCCGCTCCATGAATAATTCCCACATGGCGCTGCCTCCTATGGCAAAGAGTTCGGATTGCCAATAGTTGAAACCGTTGGATCGGCCGGCATTATAGAACATAGAGCCATTGTAGGGGTGGACAAACATATTGGTGTTGAGGTGGTCGTTGTCCCACTCGAAACCATGCTTGAAGTTTTCCTTAATGGTTTCCCATGAAATATAGGCATAATGACCTTGAAGTGCATAGCGGTCGAATGCCCAAAGCCCCATATTAAGTCCAAACACTTCAGCACCGGCACGCCAGAAATTTTTCTTTCTATGATAAAGTATGTCGGCACTGTCAGGCACAACAGGAGTGGAAACAATATGTCGGTAAGGGACACGATGTCTATAGCCTCCGCGATGCCACTTATTACCGTACGCTTGGCGATTTACATTATTCTTTAATGAATCTAAGAAAGTATCGTATTTATTCTGAGAGAAAACGGGAATTGCCATTGCTGTCGCCATGGCAAAAAAAGCAATCAGGGTTAGGATGCGCTTTGCGTGCATACTTAAGGCAGATTATAGATGAGGGTTATATCTGACGCAAAGTTAATCAAAATATCTTGAATAATCTAAAGAAAAAAATGAAATTTTAACTAAAAACCATTCTCAAATAATTGTCAGGTGTTTTTAGTCTTGGATAATAAGCAACCCCCGGAACAGGGTCCGAGGGTTGACTTCATTTTAGGATTCTTAATATCGTGAAAGAATATGGCTCTACTTCTATAGAATCTTCTAAGATTATGGTAGAAGTGACCGGGGCGACATTTGTATCTCTTGGCTTGCCAGACAATGTCGTGACTTGCGTATTGCCTCGAGGATATCCGGCAAGATTGACCTCAATACCGACAGGGAGCAAGTTGGCAATTCTTACAATAGTGTCGCCGGTAATCTCATCAATGACTGTAGAGACTCCAAATCTGTTGGTGACGTCATCATTAGTGATATCTTTAGGAGTTTTGCCGCACTTGCCGCAACATTTTTCCTGCAGAGTGATGGAAGAAGGAATATAAACATTACCGGCATTTGCACCATACATCTGCTGAACGTAATAATCGGGTGAAACCGATATGCTTTCATTGTCAAAATATATGAGATCAGGACGCCACTGAGTTCTTCCTTTCTTCGACAGAAGAGGAGCGTAGGAAGTCATAGTCACCACATCGGCATTGCGCTCCACATCTGTAAGATAAAGACCGATAGAAAGCGCACATTCCAGATTAGATTCCCTTCCTGGATAGTGGGAAGCGTATTCACCGAGATACACTTTCGGACCTTTGCGGTCATAATTGTCATAGAAACTGCGATTATTGACATACCAACCCGGAGCAACATAATAATGCTCATCGACGATCCCGATATTTTCTTTGCGAGCAAAATCCCAACCCTCTTCATAGTCTGAACCTTCGAAGAATGGGCCTACGGTGCCTACAACGGTGATTTCAGGATATTTCGCATTCACTGCATCGCGAATCATCTTGAATCTTTCCTTAAATGTCTCACTGATTAGGTCTTCGTTTCCAATACCAAGATATTTGAGACCGAAAGGTTCGGGATGCCCAGCTTCAGCGCGTTTGCTACCCCATTCAGAATCAGCAGGACCATTGGCATACTCAACAAGATCAAGTATATCCTGGATATAAGCAGGCATATCTTCGAGAGGAATGCCGCATTGCTGACCATTGGCAGTTAGATTATCGTGGGTGTATCTGGAATGGCGCGATGAGTTTTGGCAAGGGACTCCGGCTGCAAGAACGGGAAGAGGTTGCATACCAAGATCTTCACAGAATAGGAAGTATTCATAGAATCCAAGTCCTCGAGTCTGATGATAACCCCAAAGATTTGGAAGGGGTTTACGAGCCTCGAGTGGACCTATCGAACCCTTCCAATCATAGATATTATCGATGCCGTTGCCGTGACTCACACACCCACCCGGAAAACGCATGAACTTAGGCTTTAGATCGGCGAGAGTCTGAGCAAGGTCTTCGCGAAGTCCATTTTTCCGACCATTGAAGGTATTCTCTGGAAAGAGAGAAATCATGTCGAGACCGACCTCGCTTTTGGAGGGAATCTCAATCTTGAGCATCGCATCCTTGCAGTCAGACTTTGCCACAAGAGTAGCTTCCAACTTATTCCAGACATTGCCGGAAGGGACGATTACTTTTCCATTTGCCAATGACTTGCCGCTTTTGTCGGTCAAAGACACCTTAAGAGTTGTCTTTGAAGCAGACTTGGCGAATATACTAAACTGATATTTATCACCTTTTTTGAGTACTATGCCATCGAAACCCGCGTTGGAAAGAATACCGGGTCGATTGGTAGTCGTACAAAGCGCGTAATGACTATTATTAGGATGGATCGGATCAGACGTTTCAATGACAAGATTCATATCTGAAGCATCCCAATAGGAAGTTGGCGACCACTCCTTGCGGTCCTTATCGGAGTATTCAAAATCACGATTCTGGATCAATTCGGCATAGAGACCACCATCAGCACCATAATTGATATCCTCGAAGAAGATTCCAATAAATTCATCGCTAATTGGTTTGGCCCCCGATTTGTCGAGAGTGACAGTCGCTTTCAAAGGTTTCAGCCCTTTGAAACGCCACGTATCCTGATCAGCTCGCTCATCATTTTTTGCACTCTTTAGGGATTGATAGTGGACATATCCATCAAGTCTTCCAATTAGATCGGAGTCAACAGTAATGACAGATCCCTTGACATCCTTTCCTTGTACAGAAGCATCAACAATAGAACTAAAAACCAGGGAAGAAGGGAGTTCTTTCAGATAGTCGGAGTCGCTGCGGCGGTATTCCTGTGGTTTCCAATGTTCGAGGTCGGGGCTGGATGTAAAGGCCACGACTTCCCCTTCTTTATCAGGGTTAAAAAGAATCCAAAACAGGCCGTCAGAATCCTGACCGATCCTAACATTGTGCATTTTCTTGCCACTTCCCCAAGCGCCGTAATCGGAGCCGAGAAAGGAATGGAAGTTGCCAATCGACCTCCAATCCTTCTTGGAGTCTGAACGGGAAGCGAGTTTCATGCCTCCATTACCGTCGGGCATTGAGAAAGCGAGCATCTCTGTAGGAGATCCGGCATAAGAAAGCGCATGGCCTAAGAAACCCATCAAAAGCGCAATACCGATTTTATTGAAATTTTTCATGATGAAGGAATATTAAGGAATCAGTTGAAATGATTCATTGCGAAAGCGGGTCCTGACAAGCAGTAGGCTGAGACGCAGTCGGCCGCCTTGTCGAGAATAGCAGGGAGTTCCTTTCTCTCATCCGGAGTGAAGACACCAAGCACGAAATCGATCTGATGACCGCGAGTAAATTCATTTCCTACACCTATACGTAGACGGGCGTAATTGGAGTTTCCTAATTCGGAAGCAATATTTTTCAAGCCGTTATGGCCACCGTCGGAGCCACGCTGCTTCAATCGGATGGTGCCGAAAGGAAGGGCAAGGTCATCAACTACCACGAGGAGATTCTCGAGAGGGAGTTTTTCATGATTCATCCAATATCTGACAGCTACACCGCTAAGATTCATAAATGTAGAGGGCTTAAGAAGCATAAGCTCACAATTCTTGATCTTGACTATAGCCATATCGCCATATCTGCAAGATTTCCAAGTGGCACCTGCCCGCTCAGCGAGAAGATCGACCACCATAAACCCTGCATTATGGCGGGTACCTACATAGTCAGGGCCTATATTTCCAAGCCCCACGATTAGATACTTTTTCATAGTTATGTTAATTCTTAATGCATAATTCATAATGCATAATTCATAATCTTTTTTATTGATAATAAATATTTTGAGCAAACACAATTAAGCATTGTGCATTATGCATTGTGCATTATGCATTGTGCATTGTGCATTGTGCATTAGTTAAAATAAAGGCGATATGGGAAGCCCATATCGCCCGAATTTTTTTGAAAGCGTCGTGATTACTCTGCCTTTGCAGCGGCACCACGAGCAGCTCTTGTAAGCTGAACAGCGCAGACTACAGCGTTCTTAGCGTTCATCAGTTCGAGACCTTCGAAGTGGAGGTCGCCAACTGCGAGCGACTTGCCAAGACCGAGGTGGTCGACATTGACAACGAGTTGTTCGGGGATTTCATTATAGAGGGCCTTAACTTTGAGCTTGCGCATAGAGAGCTGGAGCTTACCACCGGC
>CAYNPB010000092.1:0-10506 GCA_964399005.1 uncultured Sangeribacter sp. | reverse complement strand
TAAATTCTTAAATTTTCATGCAGTATTTTCCACTTTTCGGTATCTATATAATGAATACGGTGCATAAAACCGATTGAAGAATTATAAAAACAACAGAAACAGCAAATACGAAATGTTACGCATTAGAAACTACTTTTCCACTATCTTGCTGAGCATGTGCTCAGCACTACTGACTCTCTTGGGCTTTACTCAGTGTAAAAAGGAAATTCCATTAATGTATGGAAGTCCTACAAGCGACTTTGAAATCAAAGGCACTGTTACTACGGAGGAGGGGAGAGCCGTAGAGGGCGCAGAAATAAGAGTGACAGGATCTGATGAACCATCCGGATATTACACTTTCTCAACCACTGCGACAAATAAGTATGGGGAGTACTTTACCTATGGGGAAGGACATGGTTGGTCCAGTATGAAAGTGGTGTGCATTCCCGAAGATGATGATCTTGAGCCGGATTCCGTGATAATCAAGATGAACTATGTCGGCAAAGATGGTTGGTATTGGGGTCTGGCAAAAGAAACAGTCAATTTCACACTTAAGAAAAAAGAATAATTTTATAAATGTCCTGAAGCCTCGATGTGCTCGTAAGAGCAACTTTTTATTTATGCTATGTCATTTTTGAGTCTTCGACTCTGCAGGCGCGATCCGAGATCGCGCCTTTATTGTAGAGTTAAAAATAGTTGTTGAAGGCATGAAATGCAAAAAATAGAGAATCGGGGCGTGGATATGAAAAAAAAATTGTAACTTTGTAAGTTAAAAACCAAAGTTCGGATATTTTTGTCTGAAATTTGTTGTGAGGATGTATTCCAATATTTAGAAACATGAAGAAAAAATATATAAAGTCAGTTATTGCTCTCATGGTGGCCCTCATTGTCGGAGGTGTCGGAGCTGTGGCTGCCAAATCCGGCAAAGCGACTGAGTCAAATAGGGCAAAAGCCAGATACTACTATGTAGAGGGAAGCGCTGCGCTTGCAGAGGGGCATCCTTCCGAAGCTTATGAGCTGATAAAGAAAGCAGCCGTCACTGATCCGGACTATGCGGAAGCTAACTATACCTATGCAATGTTGCGAATGACGCTTCGCAATGATACTCTGACTACGCCTGCAGAAGTAGGCAAATCGATTTCATTGATGAAAGCCTACATAGACCAATATCCGGAAGAGACGGAAGAAGCTATGTCTTACTCCTTTCTCGTGGCTCGCTCAGGCGACATTGATGAGGCCATACGAGTAGCGGAGCGTTCGGATACACTTGCCGGAAGTCTGCCAAACATACTCCTTCAGTTGGCTCAGTATTACACTGTAAAGCAAGACTTGGACAAGGCTATATCCACACTCGAACGCTATGAGCGAATCGAGGGCAACGACCCTGATATCGCCCTAAGAAAATTCTCTTTGATGTTTATGAAGAGAGACACCGCCGCTTTGCTGAATGAGAGCGCGCGCCTTGTCAGGGAACACCCTTTGAGCACAGAATACCTTCTGATCCGCGGTAATGCCATGGAGGCTCTTGAAATGCCGGATTCCGCCTTGATATGCTATCAGAGAGCGGAAGCTCTTGATCCTGATGATGGAAAGGTGAAGCTCACTATGGCTAACTATTACCTTGAGCGTGGCGACTCTGCTGCCTACGATCAGAAAAGCCGCGAGGCGATATTGAGCGAAAACATCATGCTTGAAGAAAAACTCGACATGATGACCCGATATATGCAAAATATCATTTCCGATACCACTGCCGATGCTCGCAGAGGTGCACGCCTCTTCGATGGGCTGCTTCTGCAGTATCCCCACGAGCCAAAGGTGCTCGACTTAGGGGCGCAATATTCCGCAACCATTGGCGACTATCCACGAGCTCAGGAACTAATGGCTTATGCCACTGATCTTGAACCGGAAAATCCGGATTATTGGACTCGTCTGGCACATTTTTATTTCGCCGCAGAAGATTATGCAAAGGCTATCGAGACATGCGAGAAGGCTATGGAAAAACTCCCGGAGACTCCACGGAGCATCCTGCTGATTTTAGGTTCGGCTGCCTCGCTCTCAGAAGACTATGCAAAGGCTCGCGATGCATATCAGCAAATGCTCACTATGGAACTTCCCGACGCGCTTCTTACCGACGATGCAGAGACTATCCTTAAGAAAGCCGGCAAACTTTCTTACGAAAGTCTGCTAAGTCTGGCAGATCTGTTCCAGATGGTAGGCGACGGAAGTTTTAAGACCGGTGACATAGCAAGGTCGACAAAGGAATATGACGTAGTTCTTGCTCTGAATCCTGACAATGTCATAGCTCTCAATAATTATGCCTATTATCTTGCAATAGGAGGTGGAGATCTTGACAAGGCTGAGCAATTGAGTCGTAAGGCCGTAGCAGAGCAGCCTGAAAATGCCACATATCTCGACACATTGGCATGGATTCTCTATCTTAAGGGGCAATATCAGGAAGCCTTGGAGATTCAGGAAAAAGCTATGGAAACTCTTACGGATGATGCTGAATCTTCTGCAGAGTATTGGGATCATCTCGGTGATATCCAATATCGTTGCGGTCAGAAAGACAAGGCATTGGAAAGCTGGAAAAAAGCTCTTCAATTCGATAAGAGCAACAAGAAGATAGCTGAGAAAGTTAGAGATAAGAAGATTAAGGATTAAAGATTAAGAAAAAAAAGATTCAAGATATATGGGTTGGATGAAAAGAACTTTGACGGCTTGGGCGGTTGTATCGGCTGCTATGGGGATGTCGGCACAGAGTGTGCCCGATTCCATTGCTGTTTGTCCTCCTGAAGAACCTTTGGAAATAAAGGATGTTCCTTCGGCAGAATCCGACAATGGCTCGAGGATAATGACAATAGGAGAGATCGCCGTGGCCACCGACTCCATAATGGCTAATTATGACTCTGAGTGGCAAGACCTCTCAATGCAGGGTAAACTCTCATTTGACGGACTTCCGATGGCAGTCAGCATAAAGCTCTATATGAAGCGTAGCGAATCCGTGATTCTTTCTGCCAGAGCCCCGATTTTGGGAGAGGTGGCAAGAGTGGAGATTTGCCCTGACTCTATCGTTCTGATCAATAAGCATACGCGCACATACAATGTCCAGCCTCTTGGCGGACTGAATGTCGATTCGCGAGCATATCTTCGCGATCTCCAGGATATCTTGTTAGGGCAAGTGGCATTTCCGGGTCAAGGGCGTCTCAGTGAGGAAAATGCCGTGAAATCGCAATGGATAGAACTTGCTACTTCCGATGCTCTCATCTATCCGGGTGAAGATCTGCAGGTGGCGGGTTCTGAATATGGGTTCGTGATGGATACCTCCTGTTGGCAACTCCGCTCTTTTGTACTGATGCTTCAGAAATCAGGAGTGGTGTTAGAGACCAAATATCTATATGGCGATAAGGGGTGGACACTCGGCATCGAGATATCTCTCCCGAAGAAGAAACTTGGAGGGGAGGCTCAGTTGTCGTATCCTGACTATAATCCAACTCCACTCGAATTCACTTCTCTCGGGTCGAAATATCGGAAAGTGGATTTTAAGGAACTCATGAAGTTCTAACAATCAATTACAAATGACAAATTTCAGGATGCTTTTTTCTTCAACTGACATACTTCATACGATTCTCTGCGCGCGTCGGCGCGTGGTTGCGGCCATTTTTATATTGTTACTTTCCGTAGCAGTGCCGACTACAGACTTTGTGGCTTCAGCGGAAGCGCAGACCAAGACTTCCACCGCGAAGAAGAAAAAGACCACTACCACTCAGAAAAAGGCTACTTCTACTCAGAGCCAGAAAAAAGCTACTGGTCAGAAAAAAAACACGGCTTCGAAGAAAAGTACGGCTCAGAAGAATACGGCTGTGCAGAAAAAGTCCTCAACACAGAAGAATTCCTCGCCTCAGGGGCGAAGGCAGACGGCGGCAACTCCGAAGTCTTCTGCAGAGGCTAAGCGTATGCAGGAGGCGACTCAGCGTGAGATTCAGCATACTAAGGAGCAACTGCGTCTCAACGAGCAGCAGGTGAAGACGGGGCTTTCGGATCTCAACCGTTTGTCGTCGAAAATTGCGACGGGTCGCACGCAAGTGCAGGGACTGAAGAAGAAAGTAGCTTTGCTCGAAGGAGAAATCACTCATCTTGGCGACGAGATTTCAAAAAACGAAGGGGAGCTTAAACTCATGCGTGAGGAATATCTTAAGGCTGTGAAGAAGATGAGGTTGACCAAGAGAAACCAATCGACTCTCGCTTTTATCTTCGCGTCAGAAAACTTCAATCAGGCCATGCGCCGAATCCGCTATATGCGCCAGTTCTCCGCGTGGAAATCACGCAAAAGTGCCGATATAGATAAGAAAATCGAGCAGTTGGGAGCAGAGCGCACCCGTCTGGCGGATGCAAAGGAATCGCAGACTATAGCGCTTGGTCAGCTTACCAAGTCGCAGCAAGAGCTGGAGGCAAATCATCGGAAGCAGGAGGAGCTCGTGGCCTCCCTACGCCGCAATGGTGATGCTCTGCAAGCCCATCTTGTTTCGAAGCAGAATGAGGCCAACCGATTGAAAGAAACTATCTCGTCGCTCATAGCTCAGGAGCAGGCTAAAGCTGAAGCAGAGCGCAGGGCCCGGGAGAAAGCTGAAGCAGAGCGCATAGCGCGTGAAAAGGCAGAGGCAGAGCGGAAAGCAGCAGAAAAAGCAGCCGCAGAGGCCGCTTTGGCAGAGAGAAGTGCCGCGGATAAGGCGGCTTCTGAGAAGGCTGCGGCCGACAAGGCTAAGGCTGATAAGAAAGCAGCAGAGGAGAAAGAGAAAGCCGATAAGAAATTTGCCGAGGCAAAAGCCAAAGCTGATGAGAAGGCTCGTAAAGAGAGAGAGAAACAAGAAAAGAAGAAGAAAAAGAATACCGATAATGGCTCGCGCAACCGTCGCGACAAGCGGTCTCGTGAAGAGGAGAAGAAAAAGAATGCGAAGGAAAACCTCGCTGTCACTTCCCCGAAAAGTGTGGAGAAAAATGCCGTCAATTCCTCTGCAAAGGTTGATTTTGCGAGCTTGCGAGGGAGTCTTTCTCGTCCGGTAGAAGGAAGCTGGCGCATCACCAATCCTTTTGGGCGCCATGCCATGCCTGAATTGCCCGAAGTGGAATATGACAATCCCGGCATAGATGCTGAAGTCGCCACCGGAGCCACTGTGAAGTCGGTGTGTGGCGGCAGAGTATCAGGCGTGTATAAAGTGGCCGGCTATGGCACTGTCGTAATAGTCAATCATGGCGACTATTACACTGTCTATGGCAATCTGGCATCTACTAATGTAAGCGTCGGCACACAAGTAGGAAGCGGACAGAAATTAGGCACAGCCGGAGCAAACCCTGACGACTCGCGCCACGGCTCCGTCCACTTCGAAGTATGGAAAGGGCGCGAAAAGCAAAACCCCTCCACCTGGCTCCGCTAAACCGGCAGGAATGATTTGGGAATTATTTTTGCATAAAAAATCAATATTGTTCTGAAATTTTGGGGATTTCTAAATTATTTTGTCTAAAGATTTGGCAATTATGATAAAAAAATGTAATTTTGCGTTTTAATTCAGGAAAAATCTTATGGTAAATAAATTGAGAAGTCAGGCTACTACCGAGGGGCGCCGAATGGCAGGCGCAAGAGCCCTTTGGAGAGCTAACGGCATGAAGGAGGAGCAGTTTGGCAAGCCTATCATTGCGATTGTCAATTCCTTCACACAGTTTGTGCCCGGACATACACATTTGCATGAAATCGGACAGATTATAAAGAAAGAAATTGAGGCATTAGGTTGCTATGCCGCAGAATTCAATACCATCGCAATTGACGATGGTATCGCGATGGGTCATGATGGAATGTTATATTCTCTTCCCTCTCGCGATTTGATTGCAGACTCAGTGGAATATATGGTCAATGCTCATAAGGCCGACGCAATGATCTGCATAAGCAATTGCGACAAGATCACTCCCGGTATGCTCATGGCTGCCATGCGCCTTAATATTCCTTCGCTGTTTGTATCAGGAGGGCCCATGGAAGCAGGGCGCGCAGGCAACCGCAAGCTCGACCTTATCGATATAATGATCGATTCTGCCGACCCTTCAGTTTCCGACAGCGACGTAGAAGTGCTTGAGCGCGAAGGATGTCCCACATGCGGCTCATGCTCAGGAATGTTCACAGCCAACTCCATGAACTCCCTCAATGAAGCTATCGGTCTCGCTCTTCCGGGCAACGGTTCAGTGCTTTCTACACACGTCAACCGTATGAAGCTTTTCAAGGAAGCAGCCCGCAAGATAGTGGAAATGGCTTATAAATACTATCGCGACGGCGACGACTCGGTGCTTCCAAGAAGCATCGCCAAGCGTGAGGCTTTCCTGAATGCGATGTCGCTCGACATTGCAATGGGTGGAAGCACCAACACTGTGCTTCACCTGCTTGCAGTGGCAAATGAGGGTGGCGTAGACTTTACCCTCGACGATATAGATGCCCTTTCGCGTAAAGTGCCGGTGCTTTGCAAAGTGGCTCCCAACTCCCACTATCATATGGAAGACGTGAACCGTGCAGGCGGCATACTCTCCATCATGAAGCAGCTTGCCGACAAAGGACTTATTGACACATCTGTGAAACGTGCCGACGGACTGACGCTTGCAGAAGCAATCTCACGCTATGCAATCGGAGGAGACGCTTACAGCGAAGAAGCTGACCTGCTTTGGCGTTCTGCCCCGGGCCTTGTGCACACTACAGAGGCCGGCAGCCAGACAGCTATGTATCGGGATCTCGACACCGACCGTGAGGCCGGTTGCATCCGCGACTGTGAACATGCCTATGTGAAAGACGGCGGTCTTGCAGTGCTTCGTGGCAACATAGCAAAAGATGGCTGTGTAGTGAAGACCGCAGGCGTAGATGAAAGCATTTTCCGTTTCTCAGGTCCGGCAAAAGTATTCCGCAGCCAAGATGAGGCAGTAGATGGCATACTTGGCGGAAAAGTAAAGAGCGGCGATGTGGTGGTGATCCTGTTTGAGGGTCCGAAGGGTGGTCCCGGTATGCAGGAAATGCTCTATCCTACAAGCTACATAAAGAGTATGCACCTCGGTAAGGAGTGTGCGCTCATCACCGACGGACGTTTTTCGGGCGGCACATCCGGTCTCTCAATCGGTCATATCTCCCCGGAAGCCGCAGCCGGAGGCAATGTAGGGCTCGTGCGTGATGGCGACATAATAGATATCGACATCCCGGGCCGAAGCATCAACGTAAGGCTTTCCGACGAAGAACTGGCAGCCCGCAGAAAGGAGGAGGAAGCCTACGGCAAGGAAGCCTTCACTCCCCGCGGACGCGACCGCGTGGTAAGCCGCGCCTTGAAAGCGTATGCAGCAAATGTGACTTCTGCCGACAAGGGAGGCGTAAGAACTGAGCTATAAGCTTTCAGTCAACTAAACTCTTAGACCATCAAACTCTTAAATCAAATAAGAAACATGGAAGAGAAGATATCCGGTTCGGAGATACTAATCCGTGCTTTAGCCGACAACGGAGTCGAATGTATGTTCGGCTATCCCGGTGGCCAAATCATGCCGGTTTATGATAAGATATATGAAAATGAGCATGGCGTGCGCCATTATCTTGCCCGCCATGAGCAAGGTGCAATCCATGCCGCAGAGGGTTATGCACGTGCAACGGGACGCACCGGAGTGGTGATCACCACTTCCGGCCCGGGAGCGATGAACCTTCTCACCGGTCTTGCAGATGCTCTTATGGACAGCACTCCGATCGTGGCAATTTCAGGCCAGGTGGGAAGTACTATGCTTGGGAAAGATGCATTTCAGGAGAGCGACGTGATCTCCAGTGTGCTTCCGGTGACAAAATGGGCTCTTCAGGTGCGTAAACCGGAAGACCTAGCCCCGGCACTAAGCCGTGCATTTTTCATAGCCAATTCCGGTCGTCCGGGTCCGGTGGTCATTGACTTGGCGCGTGATGCACAGGTGGGCACAGCAGTGTATGAAAAACAGACTTCCCCATTCATCCGCAGCTACAATTCAGATCCTGAACCTACTGAAACCACAATAGCTGAGGCCGCCCGACTCATCAATGAATCTGAGCGTCCACTCGTGCTCGCCGGCCATGGCATAATGATAGCAGGAGCTGAGAAAGCACTTGCAGAATTAGTGGAGAAAGGAGAACTGCCGGTAGGAAGCACAATGCTCGGTCTTTCTTCGATACCTACTGATCATCCTCAGTATGTAGGGATGCTGGGCATGCACGGCAACCTTGGTCCGAACATCAACACCAATCGTGCAGACCTGATCGTAGCTGTCGGTATGCGTTTCGACGATCGCGTCACAGGAGACATCCGAAAATATGCCCCAAATGCCAAGATAATCCACATTGACATCGACGAGAGTGAATTTGATAAGATGATCAAGTGCGACCTCCATGTGCATTCCGATGCACGCAAGGCTCTCGAAGCTCTCCTGCCCTTGGTGGAGAAGAAGTCGCGCAAGGAATGGCGTGCTTCATTCGACCAGCACCGTCGGGTAGAAGAGGAGCGTGTCATGGCTCGTGAACTCAAATGCGCGTCGCAGGATGGGCGTATGCTTATGGGTGGTGTCGTAAGAAAGGTGTGTGAGGCATTCGGCAACGATTGTGTCGTAGTCACCGATGTCGGGCAGAACCAGATGTTTGCAGTGAAATATTCACGTTTCAAATCCTCCCGTAGCCTGATCTCTTCAGGAGGTTTGGGTACAATGGGATATGGACTTCCGGCAGCCATAGGAGCAAAGATTGGGGTGCCGGAAAGGAACGTGGTGCTTTTCTGCGGCGACGGAGGTCTGCAGATGACTGTAGAGGAACTCGGTATGATCATGGAATATGGTGTAGATGTCAAGATTGTATTGCTCAACAACAATTTCCTTGGAAATGTGCGACAGTGGCAGCATCTCTTCTATAAAGGGCGCTTCAGCAGCACTCCAATGGTGAATCCTGATTTCCGTATGTTGGCAGGTGCCTATGGCATAGCGGCTGAAGATGTGGCAGATGTATCGCAACTCGATGATGCCATCGCCCGCATGAAGGCTCATAAGGGAGCCTTCCTTCTCAATGTCAATATCGACGAGACGGATATGATATTCCCGATGACTCCCGGTGGAAATGGCGTTGATGAGATACTTCTAAATGAATCTGAATACTATAAACCGGTCTGAAGCTATGGAAGAACAATTGTTTACAATCTCGGTATATACCGAAAACAGAGTTACGCTTCTCCATCAGATATCGATGATATTCAGCAGACGCTGCCTCAATATCGAGAGCATGACAGTGAGCGCATGCTCAATCGAGGGTGTGCATAAATTCACCATCACCTGCCGCTCTACGCGCCCGATGATGGAGCATGTAGTGAAGCAGCTGGAAAAGCGCATAGATGTCATAAAGGCATTCCTTCTCACCGATGATGAGATACTCTTCCAGGAAGTGGCACTATATAAGGTGCCGACTGAGAATGTAGTCAACACCGACATTGAGGAGATAGTGCGAAAGCATGGTGCACGAGTGCTTGAAATTCATCCTGAATATACAGTGTTTGAGAAGACCGGTCACACAAGTGAGATCAAGGAACTTTATGAACATCTGAAGCCACTCGGCATCCGCCAGTTTGTAAGGTCGGGACGCATCGCAGTCACCCGTTCGTCGCGTGAGCTCGTTGATGAATATCTTGAACAAAGAATGAAAGATCGCTGAGTGCTCCCTGACCGTTGGCCTCTCTGCCTCTAAAGGGAGAGCGTCAACTATACGTTCTACATTCTCAATTCTCAATTCTCAATTAAAATCAATCTAAATATATATAGATATGGCAAAAATGAAATTCGGCTCAGTTGAAGAAACTGTAGTCACAAGAGAGGAATTCCCTCTTGAGAAAGCTCGTGAAATACTGAAAGATGAGACTATCGCAGTGATCGGTTATGGCGTTCAAGGTCCCGGCCAGAGCCTTAATCTCCGTGATAATGGCTTCAACGTGATCGTTGGCCAGCGTGAAGGCAAGACATATGACAAGGCTGTTGCCGACGGTTGGGTGCCGGGTGAGACACTCTTCTCTATCGAAGAGGCATGCGCTAAGGGCACTATCATCATGTGTCTTCTCTCTGATGCAGCAGTGCTTTCTGTATGGCCTACCATCAAGAAGCACCTCACTGCAGGCAAGGCTCTCTATTTCTCACATGGTTTTGCAATCGCATGGCCGGAGCGTACAGGTGTAGTGCCTCCAGCTGACGTTGATGTGATTCTTGTAGCTCCTAAGGGTAGCGGAACATCGCTGCGCACCATGTTCCTCGAAGGACGCGGTCTTAACTCCAGCTATGCTATCGAGCAGGATTATACCGGACGTGCACTCGAACGCACACTCGCGCTTGCCATCGGTATCGGCTCAGGCTATATCTTCGAGACAACTTTCAAGCGTGAGGCATACAGCGACCTTACAGGCGAACGTGGTAGCCTTATGGGTGCAATCCAGGGTCTTTTCCTTGCTCAGTATGAAGTGCTTCGTGAGAATG
>CAYNPB010000091.1:0-10516 GCA_964399005.1 uncultured Sangeribacter sp. | reverse complement strand
CAATCCCAGTCATTATATCAAGTGATTTAACGAATAAATTTTGATGCCATCACAATGATGTTAAAATGCGACTATCGCAGTGTTAAGAATTTCAATGTTTCAGTGGCATCTACTCGAGGATGCGAGAGTAACAATCTCCGACAAAAATTACAATAAAAACACGATCAATTTTACCGCTAAATTGACCGTTAAACTGACCGCTGATTAGACCGCAAATTAGACCGCTGATTAGACCCAATAAAAGAATATAAAAAGAAAGAATAAATTTCTTCTTCATCTTCGCGCGTGAGAAAAAATTAAAATTGTTTGTGGAGAAAATCACGAACCTTCTTGATTTTCTGATGTTTTTGTGTTATCTTTGCATCCTAAAACGATAAAACTATGGCGTTACCGATAGTATCCATGCTGGTTCTTACCGGAGAAGTAGCTCAGCAATTTGAGTCGGAGGCTCAGGCCACTTACCAGAGACGTCTCAATCGTACGGAGCAAGAGAAGAAAGCTGAGGCCGAAGCACTCGAAAGAGGTTTCGCCAAGCTGCGTCGTATGTTGAATAAAGCACATCTCGGTAATGCTATCCTGCACTTCAATAATCCATATTGAGTTAATCTTTATTCTTCCAAATGGCCAAAATAACAGTTCAGAATACACCAATCACAATAATTGGAGTTGATGGTGATGATTATATCTCGTTGACAGATATGGCTAAAAGTCAGCTTCAAGAACATATTATTTTCCGTTGGCTAAGTCTAAAAGGTACAATTGAATATCTCGGGGAATGGGAAATGCTATACAATCCAGATTTTAATTGTACCGAATTCGATACAATTAAAAATGCAGCTGGAAGCAATAATTTCGTTCTCTCCACAAAGGCATGGATTGAACGTACAAAGGCTAAAGGAATAATAGCTAAGGCTGGACGTTATGGCGGAACCTATGCACATAGAGATATTGCGTATCACTTTGGAATGTGGTTGAGTCCAAAATTTCAACTACTCCTAGTAAAAGAATACCAACGTCTTAAAGAGGAGGAGCAAAAGGCATTAGGATGGTCGGCAAAACGCGAGTTGTCGAAAATCAACTACCGAATTCATACAGATGCCATCAAGCAGAATCTTATTCCGGCAGAGGTTACAAAAGCGCAGGCAAGCATCATTTATGCCAATGAAGCTGACGTGTTGAATGTGGCCATGTTTGGCATGACTGCGAGACAATGGCGCGATGCTAATCCTGATTTGAAAGGCAACATTCGAGACTATGCATCTATCAACGAGCTCATCTGTCTCTCCAATATGGAAAGTCTCAACGCTGTATTTATAGAGCAAGGTTTGCCCCAATCAGAGCGACTTATCAAGCTCAATCAAATTGCCATCCACCAGATGAACGTGTTGGAGAGTGATAATTTGGATCGCAATTTATTGAAGTGACAACGATGACAAAAGAGTAAGCTCGACCAAGAAACTACCCAGACAGGTTCAAATACTACCCAGTCTGATAAAGATACTGCCCAGACACGTGTACCCGAACCACTAACCATTCAGGATTAAATTTTCCAAGGACTAAAAGAGAATCCCAATCTTAGCGCAAAGATCTTGCGAAGATATTCACGCCAGTTACAGAAGATGGTATCAAGTACCGTCTGAAAAAACTTCAGAGAAAGGGCTTGCTACGACGGGTTGGCGTAGCTTTTGGAGGGGAGTGGGAATTAATGGATATTTGAATAAGTAAGAATAATATTCCAAGATATATTAAAGTGAGAATAATTAAGAACAAAGAAGGAGAATATTCCTTAATAGACAGTAGCGAAAATGTCATAGTTCCTTTTGGAGTTTATGATAAGATAGAAGAGATTGTTGAAGGTCATGATTGGTTATACAAAGTGTGTATCAATAATGTAATATTAGAAGGTATTAATTTTGGTCGCAAGTATGGTATAATTAGTCATGTAGATGGGACTTTAATAGTCCCTCTTCGATACGAAGCTATTAATATAAAAGAGAACCATAATGATTTGAAATATCTGAATCTTGTTAACGGTAAATATACTAATGAATTCTACTATAATGGAGCAGAGTATTATGAAGTACATAAGCCGATGGCTGAAAAAGATATCAAGATAATAAAAAACTTCTTCAGAAATAAGGATGATAATTTTATTATTGATATAGTTAATGAATATTCCTCAGTACGCTTGATTGATGCTGTAGTGAGGATTGAGTCAGATGACTATAGTGGCGTTTTCAAAAATATATTTAAAGGTTATTACACAAAAAGAAACTTTTTAATAGTGAGTAAAGAGGATGGTTCTGAGCATTTAGAAGGTGTCTTTAATTTCAAGGGGGAGATGATAATTCCCTGTATATATAATTCACTCAAAAAAGTCTCTTATAATGGACTCATTGAATATATACAAGAGAATAAAAAAAGCCATAAATCTTTTTATCATTATTCACAAATACAAGAAAGATTTAATGGCAGATGCGAAATGCTGTATTTTGGGGATACAGGAAACTATAAATATTTTATAACGGACACGACAATCAAAGTTTATTATTTGGGAAGGCCTATAGTGGAGTATGAAGATATTGAAGATATTCGTCATGCTTCTGGCCATTTATTTTCCGTCAAGAAAAACGAGAAATGGGGAGTTATGGATATAAACAACAACGTGATAATTCCATTTTTGTATGATTTAGCTATTGAATTTAATGATGGTTTTGCTATAGTGAAAAGGGATGGGCTGTTTGGTGTAATTGATGAATGTGATAATGTTCTGATTGAATTTAATTATGGATATATGAGTTTGGAGGAAGGTCTGATAAGATGTGTTGACCTTAATGGACTATGGGGTGTTATCAAAATGGATGCCTCAGTAGTTGTCCCGTTTGAATACAAGTGTTTGTTTGAAATATCAGAAAGATTAATTGGGGCTCTAAATAAGGATAACAAAGTTGGATTTTTAAATGTTAATAATGAAATAGCTATTCCATTTCGATATTGGTGGCCAGAAGAAGGTTCTAATGTTTGTGGGTATGAGCCGGTCTTTAAATTTGGAGTCGTAAGCGTTAGTAATGGTGAAAAATTTGGATTCGTAAATCATAACGGAGAGGAAGTTATCCCTTTCAAATATGATTATGCTCATCCATTTGAGAATTTTAAGGCTTTGTGTCAAATAGATGAACATAATGGATATGGGTATACAGAATATAGTTACTTTGTATCTTTAGATGGTACAGAGACTTTGATAGAGGAAGAATTTCATGAGGTAGAGAGTGGGTACTTTCCAGATTTCTATGAAAGTTATCCTAGAAGAAATAGATATGACGACAGAATGGATGCGTATGAAGACGATCCAGAGGCGTTATGGAATACCGATTAATATCTCTAATAAGCATTAACTAATGGAGGTTTTTCCATGTAGTATTAATGACTGGAAAAGATTCAAGCCTTTCATTGAACACTAATGTTGAGAAACATTGAACACTAATGTTGAGAATCATTAAACACTAATGTTGAGAATCATTAAACGCTTTTTGGGAAACCGTAGATTAAGCAACCATTTTGCCGACGTCGGCAAAATGGTTGTTGAGGGTGGATTCTATACCGCAAGGGCTTTGATTCTCCGCTGTAGAAGTGTGATGGATTTGGGTGTTTCTTTTCGGGCAATAGTCAGCTTTTCCATGAATTCTTCGGCTCCTATTTCTGAATTGAAATCTATGACAAGCTCGCATGGGGAATCAGAAGATTCTGTCAACTTAAGACCCTTACGTTGCATAAGTGTTCGTAGAGCCACTATCGCCTGATCGTATTTCGGTCGAATCTCAACGACTTTCCTCATCACATCCACACCAGGGTCGCCGACATAAAGTTCATTCACCATTGCCACCATGTAAAGAATCTTTGCGTCCGGAGTTGCCATCTCGAAAGTCTCAACAAGTTGACCGTTGATCAAGTCTGCTTCCTTGTAACGCTCCAATTTAACAAGGATTCTTGACTTGACATAAAGAGCTTCCGAGCACTGATGACATTCCAATACAGCGTCAATGCCACTAAGTGCATCCTCATATCTACAAGCATACAGACTCAAGAGTGCATACAAAAACTTACCCGACCAATGATTGGTGGATTTCAGTGTCTCTGGAACAGAATCAATTTTGCCATAGAGAGATTCGTCCTCTATGACAATATCAAGAAAACGTTTTGCCTGCTGCAGAGCTTCTCTGATATTGCCTTCCTCAGCTTTCTTGTGCACAAGGGTTAGATATGCATCAGCAGCCTTGTCATAGTCATTGCTTTTCAAGGCCTCATACGCCGCTTTTCCACTCTCTACCTCACTATTGATTTCTTTTGTATCATTGTATCCACTTGCATACAAGAGAATTTCGTGGGAAGTATGAGCATATTGAGGAATTACGCCACGTGTCAGGTACAGACCAGCCAAACTCCGAACTCTACTGAGGGCAACGTATAATTGGCCTGCCGCAAACATCCCTCGGCTGAGGTCAACTTGCAGCTTCTCAAACGTCATTCCTTGACTCTTGTGGACAGTAATAGCCCAAGCCAGTCGAATCGGATATTGTGTAAAGGTGCCAATGACTTCCTTTTTCATTTTACGTTCATCCCGATTGTATTCGAAACTCACGGAATCCCAACTGCATGCTGGAACCACATATTCATTTCCATCTTTGAGTTGCACGGTGATCTCATCCTTGCTGAGTTTTGTCACTTTGGCAAGAGTACCATTCGCCCACCGCTTGTGCTGGTCGTTTCGCGCAAACATGACCTGTGCCCCAACCTTTAAGCGTAGTGTCTGGTCAACAGGGAATCGTTTTTCTTCAAAACGCCCTGTAACCGTTCCTTCATAAACGAATTCAGGACTATCAATCTCAGATAGATAGTGATTGTTTATGTTATCGGCCGTCTTATTGATGCTGCAAAGAGTGACTACCATATCGTCGTTTGATGGCATCTCAATTCGGGTATTGAGCAAAGCCACATCCTCCGGTGTAATTCGATTCATCCTGACATGTTCAAGAATGGAGAGAAACCGCTCGTCGTCCTGACGATAAACCTTGCGGAATTCAATTTTCACCAGACGAATTCTTTTCACCGCTTCCGACTTGTAAAAGTAGAAATCGTTGGTGCGATAGATATCCTTCAACAAATCTTTCTCTGGACCCTGCTTCACCACTGGAGGTAACTGAAACATATCTCCCACAAAAATCATCTGTTTGCCCCCGAATGGCATATTATTTCGGAGTGTCTTGCGCATTGTATAATCGATTGCGTCCATGACATCACTCCTAACCATCGAAACCTCATCAATGATGATTGTATCGGCGTGCACAAGAGAGAGAATTTTTGTCTGATTCATCTTACCGCAGGTGCCGGGAAAACATGCTTCCATAGGAAGCCCAAAGAAAGAGTGAATGGTATCGCCTCCTGCAAGAATAGCAGCTACTCCAGTTGGCGCAAGAGTGATAAAATTCTTGCCTACCATCTTCTGCACGTTCTGTAAAAACGTGGTTTTGCCAGTTCCGGCTCTTCCTGTCAGGAAGAAACTGGAATTGGTATTGGCTATGAGCTCGTATGCCAATATCTGCTCGCGGTTGTCTTGATCAATCATATTGATGAGTTTTTCGTTCATAGTTAAGATTTAAAGTTGTGGAAGAATACGAGTGAGGTGCTTATTGAAGTCTGGATCAAGAAAACTCTTGAAACTACCTTCTACAATAGCCAAAGCCTCTGTCTTAATAACCCCTTCTTCAATAGCACTCCCATTCGATTTTAAACATCCTGATATGAAATCACATAGCATCTGCTCCGCCTCTTTGCGGATAAACTCCTCGCTACGGAAAGTCTTCTCATAGTCTCGTTTCTGTATGAGCTCAAGCTTTGTGCCATTGAAAGCGTATATCTCAAGACTGTCAATATAGGTCCATGTGTGGCATAGGCCAACTTTCTCCTTAATCACAATCTTGTTGCAGAAACGGATTCCTTCATAATAATAATTACCCTTCTCACTCTCATAGTTTCCGAGAAGAAACATTTTCTGACCCTCATCCCAAATTGGCACCCTCTTACGAGGAGTGCCGTAGGTGGGAAGAATGCTGTCAAACAAGTCTTTTGTCAGTGCTTTTTCAAATGATGCCATGTCTGTTTCTTTTTTGGGTTATGCAATGCGTTTCTGATTTGTGTGTACTTCTTCCACCATCTGGCGAGAGAAGGAGAGTAAAGCCGACTCACTTACTGACTGACCAATAGCTTTGGCCTGTCCCTCAAGGTAATTCTTGAGCATCTGAATAGTCTGCTCAGTTGCGAAGCGCTCGCTAAAGCTGACCCAATTGTCGCCTCCCCACATCCTTTTGCCGATGATAACAGCTTTTGTACCATCCCACGCGAATAGGGTGATCCCATTAAGGAATGTATACTTATACCCTTCCCCAATGTCATAGAATACAGCTAATCGGTTGGAGAAACGAACCGCCTTGTAGTATGTATTCCCGGCTGCGCTGGTATATCCAAGCGTGAGATACACATTCTTTTCGAGGTTGTAAGTCACGGAAGCACCTGAAAGTGCTGGAAGTGCCTTTTCGGCCAGAAGTGTCAGAGCTGTTGTTGCCATAGTCTGTCTGTTTTGGTTTTTCGTTTGTATTAGTATATCAATTAAGGGTAAAAAGTAAACATCTGAATCAGATCTTCCTGCTTTCCAGCTATTCTTTAGGAGGCATGTTTAGAATTATTCTTTTTTGTTTCTGTTTTAACCGTCTCCTCTTAGATTTAGTCATAGACTCAATATCAATTTCAATATTGAAACTTATTGAGTGCCCACCCGTCTTGACAATCTTACGCAACTGGTCTCCTAATGGGGATTCTTCTTTCATAATGGCATATATCATGAATGGGAATCTATCCGAATTCAAAGCCACCATTTCATTGCCACTTTCACAAACTTCTGGAGTGGAACCATTCTGATCATTTACACTGATTTGAAAAACTATCTCTGTCATACTTTTCTTCTGCGCCAACCTGGTTATTTGTCAAACATCGTGGCACTTTGATGTTTTGACGGCGCAAAGATAATATATTTCAAAGGCAAAGTCAATAAAACAAATAAGAAGAATAGTTCCCGCAAATTTGGAACCATTCTTCTGTAAATATCGTTATGAAGCAACTTACTTCTGGTACAAATCTGCCATTTTTGAAATGCGTTGCCGGAACATATCCCTGACCGTTTCCGGAGAGACAACAACCAATCCATCGCTCATATGGAATATCCGACCCATAAACTCATTGTTCGGTTCAATATATATGCTGAACTCACCATACTCACCATCTTCATATTGTCCGAAGGGTTTTATTGTCTTTTGTGAATGATGAATCTTCTTGGTCTCTGTTAATCTAAAAATCCTGTGAGTAGCCGCACGTAAGATTATCAACTCAGGCTTCTGTCCATATTTATGGCTTACTCCGACAATATTCTCAAAATAGCCTGAATAAAAACCTTTTGGAGCTGGAAGGTACTTCTCAGATGCAGTCATCATTTCAGGAGCTCCCTGTATTCGGTCTAATGCAAGATTATAACCAAACTCAGGCTCTCTACCCTCAGCATGGCCGAAAAGAAACCATCGTCCATTATGTTCCTTCAGTAGATGAGGGTGGAATATCAAAAATACCGATTCTTCCTCATACGGCTTATATTGAATTTTCAAAACTCGTTTGTTTCGGATAGCTTCATAAAGCAGAGGCAGAAGATGGATATTATCAAGCTCTCGATCTATACTTGATGAAATCATCTGCTCTCCATTCTTTCTCCTCCGAGTTATCTGAAGAAGATCAAGAGTATCCTCAAAGAAGTAATCCAACCATGGGCGAGGAAAGAAACCGGCGGAATCCTCACAGAACTGCGCATAAGTCCGGATGTCTTTAATTGCAGAAGCATTCTGTAAATCCTCAAGAGGATTATCATTCGTTCCAACATATCGGAATTGTTTGGCACGATTATTTCCACGAGTCTCAATGCAATCTTTCCCTGCCTTTTCACTTACAAGCCAACATACATCGCGGAAAGCTTTCCGCAACTCTCCATTGTTAGGGCACTTGGAAATGCTAAACTCCAACTCATCGGCAGACGTCATCCCAAGACGATCAGCCATGACATCAGCATGCGTAAACCATTCCCGTGACATCAACCGACGATAGACGTCCCACACAAATTTAGTGTAAATACCCTTGCCGTCAAATGGGTTTAATCTACATCTATTTGGGATGTAATAATTTTTAGTCATCGATCTCAATTCCTTCGTCAATAGCAACAGTTATACTTGCTGGAGTGAGCCAATCACTGTCAGGTCTAGTTATGAGTCTTGCATTTGCATAGGCCATATTTAATTTGAGAATAGTGTGGGCAATATATGCAGTTGAATTTGATTCAAGAACCAAGGCCGCATCTATCTTATTATTCTCACCAATGAGAGAAAGTGGGAGTAATAAGGAAATGTCTTTACCTCCTGGATAATAAATGGGTATGGCTGTTTTGAAATTCCATTCAACACGTTTAAGGGCGTGTTCTACTGCATCTTTTATTCTATTTTGAATTTGACGATGAACTCTAGGATTATTTTTTATATTTTTAGATAACAACTGGTAGTCAATCGTCCCATCTTCATTTCGAGAGTCTTCAACTTCTTTTGGACAGTTGTCTTCAAAAAATTCCACAGGTAGGCGATCGCATCTATCAATGATATGTGCCCAATTATATGAACCTATGGGTTTCGTGATATCATACACTAATTGTAGTGTTGAGTTGTAATATTTGGCAGGTAAGGGAAATTTATCCCCATAAAGTTTAGCCAAAAACATATGTTCACTATCTTCCCCACTTCCACTTATAAATTTATGAAATCTCCAGGGAGCATCACCATATGTATTGGTATAGAACACTGCATAGACCGATTCATATAATTCATCTACCAGACCTGTGTTAAATAGTAGTACCTCATCAGGGTATTCAAATTCGCGGCGATTAGTTTTTTTATCGAATTTTGAAATTCCGAAAGTTTTATCAGAATTTTTAATTATCTTCAAACGTTTATCCCAGTTTGGATTATCTATATTATGGGCATCTTCAGATTGCAACCTTTCAAAGGTCATAAGAAAATAATTTCTCAATATCGGATAATTTCCAGGATCAGATTCTCCATAAAACCAACGTTCCTCCTTATTTGCTTTTTCTGCTAATTTTGCAATAGCTAATTCAAAACCATTGTTACTATATGATTTAGGCTTTGGGAAAAAAGCGAATTTTAAAATTCGTGAATATGCATTATCTCTTCGATTATATGGAGAATCTTCAGATGTTATGATTTTTTCGATTGTGGAATTGTTATTTGTTGATGATGGCTCTGGAAATTTGAGTTGCAAAGATAGTTTTTCTCCTCTTATATTCAAATCTTGTCCAAAAATATCCAATAAGAAAAGTGTTAGTTTCATAAAACCTAACGCTTTGTAATCAATGCCAGCTTTTTTTATAACGGGCCCAATATTTATTGACTTTATCCAACCTTCTTCCGACTCTTTGACCAAAGGTGCTATCGCAGTCAGTATACTTGCTCGGAACTGTTCTCGTTGTTCTGTAGTCATATATTTAGTCTTTTAATAGATCTTAATGGTTCTAAATTTTGTGCAAAATTAATAAATTTTTTTATATACCAAATACTGGTTGTATCTTTAATCGAAATACTTCATAATGAAGATTGGAGTAATCTTACGAAAAAACTATATAGAGGATCAAGAGTAGACTTTAAGATTATGAAATGGTTAGCAGATTTGTTGGTATCACTATAGACAAGTGTGATAATTTTTATAGAGTAGCATAACACAGATTGTCTTGATATGCTAGTTGCTTATTGATTCGTTAATGGTTCCAAGGTCAGATTGTTCATAAACGTCCTCATATAGCATTTTAGTTTCTTCCTGTCAAGAGGAAAATTCTTCATATATATCATACAACGCTGTTAAATCCAACTCATTTCCTTGGAGGCACTGACATGCTAGTGGACATTTGTTGCTTTTGATTCCTAAATAAGTTGCTTTTGATTCCTAAATAATAGGTTATGTTTATATTTACTTGGGAAAAGCACCAGGTATAAATATAAATAGAGACTTGAAAATGTCTAATTGAATGAGTTTGAATTGTTAGTAGACTAATTTCGTAAAGATACTAATATTTTAATGTTTAAAACTTCAAGATATTAGGAAATGGGATAACGGGTTTGTTAACCAGTTAGAGCTGTTAGATGGAGGGTGTATTCAGAATGTTCTTTTATGGGCTTCCGGTAACAGTGTTTGTAAAGATATCTTAGGTGACTTATCTTTGAATACGTTGATTTTGATTCCTTTAATCTGACGATGAGTTCTGGGGTAATCTAAGTTTTGGGATATTTTGGCTATAGTCTTCGTGACTCTTTTGCGGAGCGAAACAGCGGCATAGCTGCTCCGATGCACAGCGGTCGGCAAG
>CAYNPB010000090.1:0-10618 GCA_964399005.1 uncultured Sangeribacter sp. | reverse complement strand
GGGCTGAACAATCATGAGGAGGAGCTAATAGCAACTATGCTCGAGCGCTATCGTAGGAAAGATAAATTTACATACACTAAACTCAATGATTCACAAGCTTGTGAAAAATTCCTTACAAAGCTTAACTCCATTAAGGATGTGCCTCTCAATGTAATAGTGATGAACTTCATCGATATGTTGAGCCATGCGCGAACAGAGTCAAAAATGATAAGGGAACTTGCGAATAGCGATGCTGCTTACCGCTCGCTGACTGAGTCATGGTTTCGCCACAGCTCTGCCTCAGAAATGTTTCGCCGCATAGCTGAATTGGGATATAAGGTAGTGTTGACTACTGACCATGGCACTATCCGGGTGGATAATCCGATAAAAGTTGTGGGAGACCGGAACACCAACACTAATCTCCGATATAAGGTAGGTAAAAATCTAAATTATAATCCCAAACAGGTCTATGAAATAAAGGATCCGAAGAAATTCGGATTGCCGGCACCAAATCTGTCGAGCACATATATCTTCGCAACTAACGAAGACTTCTTCTCATATCCCAACAATTACAACTATTACGTGCAATATTACACAGGCACATTCCAGCACGGCGGCATCTCCCTGCAGGAGATGCTCGTCCCCCTCGTCACCCTCACCCCAAAATCTTGATTTCTCTTAAAAAGATAATAAAATTCAGATTTTCCGAATAAATTAAGAGTCCGTCCTAAAGGATAGACTCTTAATTACTTTAATTCTTTTCTATTTTCCAGTCTTCGATGCAGCGGGTTTCTGAGGAGAAGTTGACGCCGATGCGTATGATCTGACGACCGTCCATCTGAAACTTGCGGTCATATTTCTTTTCCTCAATCTGTCTGAGAGCCTTCTCAGCGCTTCCATCATATTTCAATTCAATCACATACATGTAGTCTTCTGTCTTGACAGTAATGTCGATACTTCCGTCGGATGTCGAGGATTCTGCCTCTGTCTCAAGGCCAACAAGATCCATCAGAAGGAAGAAAGCATTATGGAAGTTATTTTCATTATCCATTTTCATCTTGAAGTGTACACCGGCAAAATATGCCTGCATGCACTTCATCGCCTTGTCAGCCTCGCCTAAGATGAAATACATCACCATGTCAGAAATCAACCGCTTAGGCTCATCATCGGAATGACACTTTACGTAATATGGCAGCAGGACCTTGAAAAGACCATCCTTAACTTCATTGTTCGGGATCCCAAGCTTATAGCGTTTTATCTTTGAGTTATAACTTTTTATTGTAAGGTATCCCGTCTGATAAAGCAACGCAAGAGGCTGTGGAGTAAGCAAATCGAGACCTTTCAGGTCTTCAACTGTGCAATAACTGTCGAATATTGACATCAAATCTGCATGCACCCTTTTTAGAGTCTTTGCCACTATCGTTGGCAACCCGGTATCATTCCAATAGTTACCGATCTCTTTTTTATTCAAGCAGTTCAAGAGCGACCATGGATTATAAATATCACTCCCATCTTTTGCAAAGCGATAGCCGTCATAGTTTTCCTTAAGTTGCCGACGAGTTTCTTCCTCTGAAATTTCATTCCTATCGCCAAGAGCCTTGATACCTGCCTGTAAGTTATCCATCATCTCCTTCTCGGTTATCCCACAAATATCGGCATACTCACTATCGAAAGAAATGTCACTGATATTGTTTAAGTCGGAGAAGACACTCAGTTTGCTGAAACGGCTCACACCTGTCAGGAACACCAGACGAAGATGCTCTGCACAGCTTTTGAAGTTGGAATATACCGAGGCAAGGCTACTTCTATAATGCTCGATATTCTCCTTATTGTTAATATTCTTGACAAGAGGCTTGTCATATTCATCAACAAGTATCACCACTTGATGTCCGGTCTTTCTATGAGCTGTCTCTATAATGGACTGAAATCTTTGAGAAAAGCTTTTGTATATCTTTTCTACTCCATATCTTTTTTCATATCTATCGAATATATTCTCCAAAACATTATCAAGCAATCCCTTTTCTTGATAATCTTCCGAATTAAGGTCAAGACGAAGCACAGGATATTCTTCCCAGTCCCAATCCATGGAATCGATATAAAGACCTTTGAAAAGATCTCGTTTGCCCTCAAAAAAATACTGGAGTGTCGACAAAAACAAGCTTTTCCCAAAGCGACGTGGACGTGCCAAAAAGAAGTATTGACCTCCATTGTCAACAATTTTTTTTATGTATCTTGTTTTGTCTACATAAATGCAGTCCCTATCCCGCAAGATTTTAAAATCTTGCTGACCCACCGCATATCTTACCATTACATCTCCCATAATCTCGTCACGTACCTTTTCTTATTATAACAATTCCAAAAGCAAAGTTAATAAAAAAACTCCTTAATACCTGATTTGCCACGGTTTTTAGCATGACTTTTATTTGCGAGGGAAAGAGAATTTTGCTAAATTTGCATATTGTTGAGATTTTCAGTAAACCTACATCATACATCTTCTGCAATGTGCCGTAACCTTGCATATTTATCAATGTTTTGCCTCCTATCCATAATCTTGTGGACGCTTCCTTGCTGCAACAAGCATAAGGATGCCTATATATATGAAGCCACCAATCTTCCCCTTGATTCGGCCCTCAAAGTATTGAATGTGGAGATGACGAAAATCGGAGATTATCGCCGGCATAAGGAGGAGCGGCTCAAGGCACTTAAGAATGATCTTCACGACAGCTCTTCCCATCCCAATTTTAAGGTTGCAAACGAGTTATTTGATGAATATAAGGCTTATCAGTCGGACTCCGCATTCAAATATGCCTCGGTAATGAACGAAATTGCAGCCGAAACAAATTCTCCGAAGTTGCAAGCTAAAACCAATGTAGCTTTTGCCGACTATTTCATTTCAGTCGGATTCTTCAAAGAGGCCGCCGAAATGCTCGACAAAACAGACAGCCAATTTCTCGACATAGAAGAAAAATGCTATTTCTACAATCTTTATACCCGCCTCTACCGATCCCTTTGCTCGTATGTAGGGGGAGAAAGTTCTCCTTTATGGGCCAACTACAACCAGCTAAACAAAGATTACCTCGATTCCATTCTAAATACCGCCCCTAAAGACTCCTATATCTACGCATATACTAAGATCGATCGTGACCAATTCGACCGGCGTGATGACGTCAAGGCTATCGACGAGCGTTTAGGACTTCTCCGACGACACACAATGTCGGAACATGAAAAAGCCATCAACTATTCACGCCTCGCTTTTTCCAACATTGATGCAGGCAGAAGAAACGATGCTGAATTCTATCTGACACTCTCAGCTATAGCCGACATCAATTCCAACACAACTGAAACTACCGCGGCTGCAATGCTCGCGAATATGCTGCATGAAGATGGGCGCAACGATGAAGCCTATTCCTATATTCAGAAGGCTCTCGATGATGCCACTTTTTTCAATACACCATTGCGCAAATATGAGATAAGTGGCTATATGCCCAAGATTGATAATGCCCGCTATAATTGGATCAACGGTCAGATGTGGCGATTGGTGGTCGTAATTGCACTCATATTTGGGCTTTTAGTGCTCGCACTGGTGCTTTTTCTACAGTTAAGGAAACGCAAAAAGGCATTGGAACATATCAATGCCGAACTTGACAGCAAGACTAAAGAAATAAGCAAAAGCCATAAGCAACTTGCAGAAGCTAACAGTCTTCTTAATGACACCATCTCACAATTGAAGGAGACCACCGAAATTAAAGACCGCTACATCATGCAGTCGCTCTACGTCAACACGGCATTCGTCAATCAGGTGGAAGAGAAATGCAAGGAAGTGGTCAAGTCGGTAAAGGAAAAGAAATACGACGACTTAAAGTTCTTGCCCTACAAGATGGGAATTAAGGAAGAGCGCCAGCGTATATACCGGACTTTCGATGAGGCATTCCTGAAACTATTCCCCAATTTCATAGACGAACTCAATAGACTATTTGATGACGACAACCAAGTGGCAATAGAGGATGGAGAGTTGCCAATGGACGTCCGGATTTTTGCCCTGCTGCGCCTCGGCATCTCCGACCCCGCCGATGTAGCTGCCTATCTTAATCTATCCACCAAGACAGTCTACGTCTATAAGACAAAGATGAAATCGCGCTCAAAAGTAGGCAACAATGACTTTGAAGACCGTATAAAAGCCATTCCTAAGCCCTAAAAGCGGTTTTATTTATATAGTTTTGGAGTTTAATTTATCCTTAATACCGATCACTCTATAAATATAATTTTCAATAGTATAGCTTTTAAATAAAGTTTAATTCGAATTAAAAGGTTTGATTTTGATGTAGGCAACTGCTAATTTTGCGGTGTCGATTTGACAGAGTTTTCCATAATACTCTCTTTTAAATCATTCTAACCACAAAACAAACCATTCATGAAAATCGGATTGCAAATGAAAAAGTTTATGCTATTTCTATTGATGGCGACGAGTCTCACTATCTCCGCCATCGCACAGACAGCCGAAGTGAAAGGCGTAGTAATCGACGCCTCCACAGAAGAGCCCCTCATCGGAGCTACTGTTCAAGTCAAAAACACCAGCATCGGCGATGCCACCAATATTGACGGTGAATTCACTCTAAAAAATGTAGATCTTAAATCTACCATAGTTGCCAGCTATGTCGGCTACCAGACTCAAGAAGTGAAACTAAACGGAAGAAGTGTGATTGAAATACGCCTTCTCGAAGACTCCAAGCTGCTTGACGAAGTGGTAGTAGTAGGCTACGGAACAATGGACAAAAAGGAGGTGACCTCAACAGTAGCGCACATCAGCTCAGAAGATTTCCTCGCTTCAAGCTCGTTAGATCCCACCATGATGATACAAGGCAAAGTGCCCGGTGTCTCTATCACCAATACCGGTGTGGGCGACCCCAACAACCAAGCCTCTATCCAAATCCGCGGTGTCTCATCACGCGCAGCAGGCCTGGGTCCACTGATTGTAATCGACGGCGTGCCCGGTGGCAACCTGACCAACCTCAATCCCAACGATATCGCAAGCTTCGATATTCTCAAGGATGGAGCAGCTGCAGCTATATATGGCACACGAGGCTCAAACGGTGTCATCGTAGTCACCACAAAGAAGGGTTCCCGCGATGGTGCCGTGCATACATCTTACATTGGGACAGCGACTGCCAATGTGGCAAATCATGAGCTGAAGATGCTCAATGCAGAAAACTACCGTGCACTCAGAGCAGATGCAGTGAATGGCGTAGATCTCGGAGGCAACGACGACTGGCTGGATGCAGTGACACGCACAGGCTGGGGCACGTCGCACACAGTAAGCATCAGTGGAGGCAATGAAAAGACCAATTACCGCGCTACCGTAGACTATCGCACACAGAATGGCGTAGACAAATATTCAAACCGCGAGGAATTTGGCGGACGCGCTTCAATCAACCACACTACAAAAGGGGGACTCTTTAACTTCACACTAAATGTCGCACCACGCGTTATAGAGCGAAAGATAGCTTCATGGGACGTATTCCGCAATGCGCTTGAAGCCAACCCCACAACTCCTATCTATGACGAGGCAAATGCACGCTACACTAACTTCACAGGTCAGACAGCCGGATACAACCCTGTGGAAATGATGGCACTCGAAGACAATAAAGCAACCACTAAACTTCTCGAAACAGACTTCACTGTCAAGCTCAATCTCCTCCCCCTTTTCGCAAAAGAGAGCTGGCCTTCACAGACACTCAACACTCAGGTGACAGTAGCAGATCATGAGGATTCCAATTTCAACTATTGGTTTCGCCCCTCTACATCAACCTTGGCCATCAACAATGGCTACGAAGGAGAAGCATCGCGCAGCTATTCCAAAGGGTTCCAACGCAGCCTTGAGTGGCTTGCCAACTACACCGGTTCATTCAATGGGAACAATATCAAGGCGATGGTGGGCTATTCTTACCAATATAGCCAATACTCCGGCTTAAATGCAGAGAACAAGGACTTCCCCAATGATGGTCTTGGAGCAAACAATCTCGGCTCAGGACAATGGGCAGTCGAGGAAGGACATGTCGGATTAGGATCTTATAAAAACGACTGCAAGCTCATCGCATTCTTCGGCCGCGTAAGCTATGACTGGAACAGCCGCTATATCATCACCGCATCTCTGCGCCACGAGGGTTCTTCCAAGTTCGGCAAAAACCACAAATGGGGTAATTTCCCGGCAATCTCTGCCGGGTGGCGAATCTCTGAAGAGCCTTTCATGAAAAATATCACATGGATCAACGACCTGAAGATACGTGCCGACTATGGCGAAACCGGCAATCAGGATTTCGGTAATTATATGTCGCTCAACACCATGACAGGATTCGGCTATTATTATTACAACGGCAAGTACTATCAGGTGTGGGGTCCGGCAAAGAACGTCAACCCTGACCTGCACTGGGAAAAAGCAAAAAACTGGAATATAGGCGTAGACTTCTCAATCCTTTCCAACAAGCTCTCCGGCTCACTTAACTACTACAGACGCAATCAGCAGGATCTTCTTGGCGACTACGATGTCTCAGTTCCCCCTTATCTCTTCAGCTCAACATTTGTCAATGTAGGCACAATGCGCAACGCGGGCTTTGAGTTCGACCTCAGATGGAACGCAGTCAACACCTCAGACTTCACCTACACGATCGACTTTGTTGGAGCCACGATGGACAATAAGTTTGTCAACTTCAGCAACTCGGAATACGTAGGTCAGGAATACTACGATGTGGTCGGTACTGAAGATCCATATCCATTCCACAATCTCCAGCGAATCCAGCAAGGGAAACGCCTCGGCAACTACTACATGTACCGCTATGCAGGCATAGACGAGAAAGGAAACTGGGTGATCTTCGACAAAGATGGCAATCTTAAGCTCGCCTCGGAAGGGACAGAAGAGGATCGCACGGTAGTAGGCAATGGCCTGCCAAAATTCACTGCCTCAATGACTCATTCATTCCGCTACAAGAATTTCGATCTGTCACTTTTCTTCCGCGGAGCATTCGGATATGACATCTTCAATATCCACGATTTCTACTATGGCCATCAGAGCTTTAACGGAAACGTAATGGAGAAAGCATACGGCAAGTACGACGTGCTCAAGGGGAGTCAGGAAGTGACCGACTACTATCTTGAGAAAGGAGACTATGTGAAGCTTGATGCCCTCACACTGGGCTACACATTCAATCTGAATAAGCGTTTTATCGACAATATCCGTCTCACTTTCACAGCAAAGAATCTCTTCACCATCACAGGCTACAGCGGAATCGACCCATCTTCATTCCAGACAAACGGCCTGACACCGGGAGCGACCGGATCGCGTAGCTACTATCCTTCCTGCCGCCAGTTTATCTTCGGAGCACAGTTCGATTTCTAACCCTCAAAACAGACATTCAATCATGAAATTATATAAATTAGCGCTCGCCTGCCTTCTTGGCGCAATGACAGCCACAAGCTGCACGAATCTTGACGAGACACTCTACGATCAGGTAGGATCTGAAAACTACTACAACACCCGCAACGACGTGATCCGCGCAGTATTCCGTCCGTTCGAACATGGATTCTGGAGCATCCAGAGCCGCCACGTGCTCAATGAGCTATCTGCCGACCAGCTGATGACTCCATCGAGAGACGGATGGTGGGACGACGGAGGAGTCTGGCGCCGCTACCACTATCATACCTGGACCAACGAAGAAGGTACGATCGAGACCGAATGGAACGGATGCTATCAGGGCATCATGCAGTCTAACTATGTCATTGACGACCTCCAGACACTCTCTGCCTCAAAGTTTGGCTTTTCGGAAGCTGAATTCAACAATCTGAAAGCACAATGTCGCACACTTCGAGCATGGTTCTACATCCGCCTGCTTGATGGCTTCCGCAATGTGCCTTTGGCAATCAGCAAAGACGTAAATCTTAATTCCAAAGGACAGGTAGCCCCTACTGAGATTTTCAAATTTGTCGAAGAGGAACTCTTGGATTGTGTAGAACTTTTGGCGACCAAAACTTCTGCAGGAGACAACGACATCCAGCAGGCACAATGGAACAAAGCGGGAGCAGCCGCACTTCTTGTACGCCTCTATCTTAATGCAGAAACATGGATCGGAACAGACCGCTATGCAGATTGCGCTTCGTGGGCACAACGAATCCTTGATGGAGAATTTGGCACATACACCATCGCAGACAAATGGGATGCTGCTTTCGATTGGGACAATGAGAAATGTGCAGAAGTCATCTTTGCATTCCCTGCAGCTCAAGGATATACATTCTGGCACTACCAAGGCGACACCTACTGGTGGAGCACTCCTTCACAATTCCGCTATTATATCGGCGACCATAAAGCTGAGGCCGGCGACCACAACTGCAAATACGCCTGCACTCCAAGCTACGACCTTTCCGGCAATCTCTATAATTACACTCTTGGGAACACAGTGCAGAAATTCCGCAACTATCCGGAAGATGTGCGTCTCAAGCTCTACCGCAACACGGGCGACAGCCGTCGGGAAGGTCTCTTCATTTTCGGGAAACTTCCGTCACTGAAAGAGGGTGAGGAATTTGTCACTGACCCTTACGGCAACTATGCCCTCAACATCCGTGATGCCGTAGGGCGATTTGCAGGACTCGAAGAAGGAGAATGGCCGGAAGACAAGACCAGCAATCTCCAGAGTGGCGACCACAATTCGGGCTATCACTTCGCCAAATATCCTTTCTATTCGGATGATGAGCAAGGGCAGTTAGGGTCAGACTTCGTAGAAATACGTCTGCCGGAAATCATTTACTCTTTGGCCGAGGCAAAATTCCGTAAAGGTGAGAAAGAAGAGGCCGGACGCCTTCTCAACAGCGTGCGCAAGCGCAACTATCCATCTTCTGCATGGACAGCATCGCTTTACGCACCCGATGGACAAGTGACTCTGACCGAAGAGGAGCTTCTCGACGAATGGGGACGCGAATTTTTCGCTGAAAGCCGCAGACGAACCGACCTCATCAGATTTGGCAAGTTCAACACAGGCGCATGGTGGGACAAAACTCCGGATGCAGACGCGCACACCGCTCTCTTCCCAATCCCTCGCAAAGCACTTGACACCAACCATAATCTCGTTCAGAATCCCGGCTATTGATTCTGACACCATACCAAGCTTGCAATCCAATTCTTTATAATCCCTCTCTCCTCACTTATTTTTTATATTATGAAATCTTTCAAAACTCTATATACCTGTGCGGCTCTTGCGCTTATCGCCCTTTCGAGCTGCGACAACGACAAAGAACTCACAGTAGTGGAAATCCCAGTCACTCCTTATGAGATACCGGCCCTCTGGCTCGTAGGCAACGCCACTCCGGCAGACTGGAACATCGATGATCCAACTCCCATGACAAAAGTGAGTGAGAATGTATTCCAATATGTAGGGCAACTAAATGAAGGTGAATTCAAATGCCCTATGGAGCCGGGCAACTGGGGAGGTGCGTTTATCATGCCCACTATCGCGGGAACGATCATCTCAAGCTCAGGGGTAGCCGACAATGATATATCCCTTATGCCAAACGGCAATCCGGACAATAAATGGGTAGTGACAGAAGCCGGCAGCTACACGATCGTGATCGATGGCAACAAGCATAAAATCAACGTAACAAAGAATTAAGCTATGAGTCTCAGGTTAGTACTATTGTCAACGATGGGCTTAAGCATGCTTATCGCGACTGCGAAGCCATTAGCAGTATCTTCACCCGATCACAGCATAGCGCTTAAATTCGACACAGAAAAAGGGATTCCCTACTATTCAGTGGAGCGTAACGGCAAAGCTATACTAAACTCCTCTCGTCTTGGCATCGACATCAAGGATGGCGTAGCTTTCAGCGAAGGATTCACGGTAGAACGCTCCGCCGGAGACAGTCACGCTGAGACCTGGCGTCCTGTATGGGGAGAGGAAGCCGAGATAGCCAACAATTATAATGAGTTGCGGGTGACACTCGTACAAAAAAAGCTGGCTCCCGGGAGAAAACTCGACATTGTGTTTCGTGTTTTCGACGATGGCATCGGCTTCCGCTATGAATTCCCTCGACAGAAAGATTTAGGGGATTTCACTATCATGGATGAGCTGACGGAGTTTGCTTTTGCCGACAATCACACCACATGGTCGATTCCTGCTGAAGGGTATCGCTTCTACGAAGCCCTATTCCGTGAATTGCCGCTCGACAGCATGGGCTATGCAAGCACTCCGGTGACGCTCCGCGCCTCAGACGGCACACATATGGCACTTCATCAGGCTAACCTGACAGATTATGCAGCCATGAATGTCGAAGCCACTCCCGGCAGCAACACACTGCGCGCAAAGCTTACCCCTTGGATGAACGGCGATGCCGTATATGTGACAGATGTGCGCGTTTCTCCCTGGCGCACACTTATCATCACCGACAATGCAGGAGATCTGGCCTTAAGCCGCATCATGCTCAATCTCAATGAACCCTGCGCTATTGAGAACGCCGAAGACTTTTGCGTGCCACAGAGATACATCGGCGTGTGGTGGTGCTATCACATGAAGACCGCCACATGGGAAGCAGGCGAGCGTCATGGCGCCACTACGGAGAATGTGAAGCGCTATATGGATTTTGCTGCGCGCAACAACTTTGG
>CAYNPB010000089.1:0-10794 GCA_964399005.1 uncultured Sangeribacter sp. | reverse complement strand
CGGCTCGCGACGAAATGGAGAAGCTCTACAAGCACAAGATTCTCAACGTGCTTGGCAGCGACGGAAAAGCAGAATAATTGAAACTCACCTAATAAAAAAATCCGATGCTCAAGAGGCATCGGATTTTTTTATTAAGTAGGTGTCAGGGATCAGGTGTCAGGGATCAGGTGTCAGGCTTCAGGAAGCAGATGCCAGGGATTACCAGGTCTTTTCGAAGGTGTATGTCAGGTCGCGGGAGCCATCGTGCAAGACGAGTATCATCTTGCTGCCTGTCAGTTTTTTGACATCAAATCGCAATGGCATCATATTCGTGGGGAAATAAAGCCATGACGGCATAAGATATCCAGCACCCTCTCCATCCGGCAGCAATCCTTGCAAAAAACTCAAGCTAAGTTCATTGTCTGTAAGCTGAAAATTCCCATATTTCGTAGACCTTCCGGATGGATTGGAGGAAACCTTATCCACCCTGACTACTTCATTCTGAAAACTGAATACGGTCTCATCCTGTAGTTCAAGAGGATTCCCATTCTCCGAAATCTCCATAAGCGACCAAGAGCCAAAAATTGGCCCAATATGACCGTTATATTGAGTACATCCACTGAATATCAGAAGGATAAACAAGGAGAATATGATATATAGTTTTTTCATTTAGCAGCTTTCTTAAGATTAAACAGTCCCTTATAAGCTACGTGCAATCCTGCACCAAAGTTATCGCCCCTAAGGTCTCCTGCATCAAAGGCCATTCTCAATCCCAATTCCAATTCCGGAATCTTTCTAAAGGGATGAGCTGTCACAGATATCATTCCGGATGTGCAACTAAGTCTGCGATATGCAGGCATTGGACCATTTCCACCAGCTAATTCATATCCTGCCATTATGGTATAGCTTAACCAATCGATAGGATCCCCCTCTATGGCTGCATGGAAACCTCTTGCTCTATTATGGAGATACGACAAGTCTCCATTTCTATTGTAGATGGGAGAAAGCAAGAACGGACTCCCTATTCCCATACTGTAGTTAGTGAATGGTCCATAATATGCATTGTTATAGTAGTCATCCGCACCTTGTGCATGTCCTGTAATTGGATTTTGTGGGTTATCCTCCGGGTCGTAATGGATAGGACCCGATTGATTGGTGAAGTCGATATACTCAACCAATGCTTTTGAGATAATACCTTTTCGGGCAAAATTATATTGTATTCCCCACAGACCGTCCCATCCATTCATTTTACCTATCCCCGAACCATCTTCCCATGGCCATTCAAAATAGGCACTCAGGTTGGACCCATCCTTAAACCTATAGTCAGCTTTGAAATCCCATGAGCCTAAATGACTCCCTGTATAATAGTTCTCACCACCTTCCATTGGGAAGAACATCTGAAAGATGTCTTTAAACCTGAAGCCTCTATGTGAGGTACTGTAGATCTTTCCATTATTATACTTATATGTAGCACCTCCAAAGAGACCTGTGGCTTGCATACCGATTGTAATATGGAAATTCTTCTCAGGATTCGTGCGGAAATAACACCTTTTATAGTTATACAATATATTATCGTATATTCCGCCATAATAATAATTGAATTCATTGCGTAAGAAGCCGGAATCCAATCGTTTCCCATACGTCAGCTCACCATTGATCTGCACCCACCCTCTCGTGAATGGGATGTCGACAAAATCAAGGAACCCTATTGATATTGCAGGTATCGGCATGGCATTGTTGCTTCTTGATACGTCGCCAGAAGAAAGCTGATCGTCAACTATAAAGGAGTGCGAGTATTTCATACCGATGGTAAGGAATGCAGCCCTATATTTCAGCTGCCCGTAGAGTTGCTGAAAACGCACATAAGGGAGATGAGCATTGTGCTTAGTCCAAGTCTGTGAGGACTCATCCCAACGGTCGTAATAAGTTTTCGATCCTGCACCGGCGATGTAGTCCAAGCCTACGCTCCAACTGAATCTTTTCGAAAGATCGAGTTCTTTGTCAAAACCGGCTTCCTGCCAAATACCACTCCCCTCGACATAGCGACCATAGTTCCACGAGCCGAGCATATACGGGGCCAACGACTTGGAAGAAGCTTGTGCAGTGACAGATGCATGATAATTGAACGGCACATCGCCCCAGGCGACGTGTCCTCCGGCCAAGACGGCTATCATGCATGCTGCTACCCGCAGTAAGGCTCTTTTCAGTTTTGACATATATCCTTAATTATTTCTCCCGCTAATGTCATACCAAAGATTGCCGTGATATGGCATAGGCTTCCGTTGATACTGGCCTTATATTCGCAAGTCTCCGTTGTTGTCCCTTTGTTTTCAAGGAGTTCATCGGAATAAACACATAAAAATTTCTTCGACGGAAAAAGTTTCTCTCTCTTGAATTTCTGACGGAGTGCTCTCGCAAGCGGACATCCGATAACTTTCCAAAATTCCCCAACCTTGATCCTTGTAGGATCCATCTTCAGGGCTGCCCCCATACTGCTGAACAACTTCCGTCCGCTTGCTGTGGCATTCAATATAAGGAGTGCCTTGTCTTTCAACGAGTCGATGGCATCCACTATATAATCATATTGAGATAGATCAATCGATTTAGATGTCTCTGCATCATAAAAGATTGTCATCGTCTTGATGTCTGCATCCGGATTGATGGCAAGGAGTCTCTGACGTGCAACCTCCGTCTTGATTTCTCCCACCGTAGCCATTGTAGCCGGCATCTGACGGTTGATATTGGTGATGGATACACAGTCGGAATCAACAAGCGTGATATCCCTGACCCCTGTCCTGACAAGGCATTCAGCCACCCAACTACCCACGCCCCCTATGCCAAAGATAATCACCTTGGCATTGGAGATACGTTCCATTGCTTCCGGCCCTACCAAGAGAGCTGTGCGGTCGAATGCATTATACTCCATCACTCTATAGATTATACGATTAACGACTTTATGGAGTCAATGACCCTATCGGCATCCATATCCGTCACATAAGGTCCGGATGGGAGACATATGCCTCTATGAAACAGGGATTCCGACACTCCATTGGTGTAAGCCGGGAATTTAGCGAAAACCGGCTGACGATGCATCGGTTTCCAGAGCGGGCGCGTCTCTATACCAAGTTTTGCCAGTCCGATTCGAAGAGCCTCCACATTCGTGTTGGGTTCGCAATCGGTGTGAATATCAGCTCCAGCGCCGGTCACTGCTCCGGCACCCCCTACTGTAGAAGTAACAGGAGTAGTGTATGCCTCATCCTCACCCTTAATTCTCAAATTTTCATCCAAGAGGGCAGTTGAAAGCCAGAAGTTGCTTGCATATCTGGAGTCAGGATTATCATGAATTGTGATTCCCGGGACACTGCCAAGACGCTCCTTATAATATTGCTGGCGATGCCTGTGATGTGCAATATATTCTTCGGCCACATACATCTGACCGCGCCCGATACCGGCAGAAATATTGCTCATACGGTAATTGTAGCCTATATCCTCATGCTGATAATAGGCATACCCAAGACGTGACTGGGTGGCAAAATACATCGTCTTCTTTGCTGCAGCTTCATCCGGACAAACGAGAGCTCCACCACCGGAGGTGGTGATCATCTTGTTGCCGTTGAACGACAACGCACCATATCTGCCGAAAGTGCCGCATTTTTGACCGTCGTATTCCGACCCGAAGGCTTCAGCAGCATCTTCAAGCACCGGGATATCCCACTTCTTAGCAACTTTCAAGATTCTGTCATAGTCTGCCGGCATACCATATAGGCAGACCACCACTATTGCTTTCGGTTTTTTCCCTGTTTTCTTCACCCTGTCAGCAATCGCATTGTCAAGAAGCTCGGGATCCATATTCCATGTCTCAGACTCGGAATCTACCATGACCGGGATGGCTCCGACATATCTCACAGGATTGACTGATGCACTGAATGTCATCGATTGCACCATCACCTCGTCACCCTCTTCTACTCCTAAGCCTATCAGTCCGAGATGCAAAGCTGCCGTGCCTGAAGAAAGCGCAACTACCGGAAGATCCTTGCCTAAGAATTGCTCAAGGTCCTTCTCAAATCCGGCTACATTCGGACCCAAAGGCACCACCCACTCTCCTTCGAAAGCTTCGGTGATGAATTTCATCTCATGTCCGGACATGCGGCACATTCTTAGTAGTATTCTTTCGGGCATAGGGTATATTTAGGGGTTATAGAGGGTTGGGATTATTGGTTACTGCGAGGAGTCTCTCGAGATGCTCCTTTTTAGAAGGTTTTTCCTTTATGAGGGTCTGATTGCTTTTCAACCTATGGACATCGCTTCCTACCACATCAATGAATCCGTTTTCAAGAAGCCAGATACTTTTCTTTTTTGCAGTCTCGCCATATCCCCCTACGAGTGAAACATAGTTGAGCTGCATTTTAACTCCTTTTTCCCGGAGCCGCTTGTAATCTTTCTCATCCATGTAAGTATATCTCTCAGGATGAGCCAAAAGCACATAATATCCGGCTTTCATTATCGAGTCAATAATGTCATCAAAGCCCATCGGAGGAGAGAAATATGAAGTCTCTACAAGGATATGGTCTTTATTTTCACCTATCGGAAGGAGGTCGCCGGCTGCCAGACGCTCTTCGAAGAGGGAATCAAGCATATATTCGGCAGCCAAGTTCAGTTTCACCTTGCCATCCCAAGCATTCTTAAGCTCCTCAAACTTCTTCTGAAGCCCATCCGTAGTGTTTGGGTAATCCTCCATGATATGAGGCGTGAGCCAAAGGGTGTCGACACCTTTCTCATCGAAATGCCTCAGCACTTCTAATGATTCGTCGATTGTCTTTATGCCATCGTCAACACCGGGAAGCACATGGGAATGCCAATCGGTCATCCCTGCCAACATTCCGCTATCCTCGAGAGAAGCTACTTTATCTTTAAACAGCCACATGACATATCATTTCTTGAAGAGGATTGCTGCCGAAGTAAGCAGTGAAGCAACCGAAACCCAGAAACTGATATTCAGCACACTATTACCGTTGTTTGTAGTCTGGCGTTTGCGGATATCGTTAGGCTCTACATATATTATATCTCCCTGCTTGAGATAATATGCAGGTGAATTGGCAAGACCCTTTGCATCAGTTAAGTCAATAATATAAGTCTGAATTATATCTCCTTCCTTACGAAGCACCTTTACATTCTGGCGATTACCCTGAATGGTAAGATCCCGAGCTAATGAAAGCCCGTCCAAAATGGTGAGGACATCAACGTTCAAATCATATCGGCCGGGAGACACTACCTCTCCAAGAACAGAGAATCCTACATTAAGAAACTCAACTGTCACGATGGGATCTTTTATAAGTCCACGACCCATGATCTCTCCCTTAATAAAGGCAGCTAATTCGTTTCGAGTCATGCCATTTACATTGATCTTGCCGAGTACCGGGTAATCTATGTCGCCATCGGCAGAAACCGTAAAAGCGTTGATACCATCACTATAACCAACATTATAGTCATGAATATTTCCAGTGCCATTATATCCGGTACGTTGCCCGGTTGAATTGGTAAAGACATTCAAATTGAACATTTGAGCTAAAGCAGCATCCTTACAGGACACCATTATCGAAAGCTTATCGAATGGCTGGATCTTAATGATTTTATTCTCAGCATTGGCAATCTCAATTATCTCTGCATTCTCAGTGCCCTGAAAATATGCAATATTCTTAGGGGTGTGACAGCTTGTTGAGATGACGCCAACGGTCAATACTAATAGGGAATGCTTAATTATCTTTTTAATTTTCATCTGAATTCAATTTTTATTCATATAATGATGTGTGCATCCTCTCTTCCTTCCTGCGGATGGCGCGGGTAATCAGCAGATTGACACATACCCAGAGCGCAACATCCCCAACGAGAAGCCAAGTAGCACCTACATAGGGAGATAGCGACACATTGACCAACATAAATATCACTGCGGAGAGCAATATGGCACACAGCGAAACCCTTTGGTTGAGACCAAGGGCAAGAAGCTTGTGATGGATGTGGCATTTATCGGGCAAAAAAGGATTGCGATGCTGACGGAGGCGATGGAAATAGACTCTCACCACGTCAAACGCCGGAATGATAAGTGGAGAAAACGCAAGGACAAGGAGATTATAGTCTTTTGTCACGTCAGGGGCGTCTATATTGGTCACACTCAGGGCAATGAAGGCAAGCATCATACCTACGGTGAGCGATCCGGTGTCGCCCATGAAGATCTTCTTCCGTTTTTTGGGATTGCCGAAAACGTTGTAGTAGAAGAATGGGACGAGAGTGCCGAGCTGACCCCAAACCAACAGGCTAAGAACCCACTGATGGGCGTTTGCAAATACGATTCCGTAGAAAATCAATGCGATGCCGCTGAGTCCGGAGGCGAGGCCGTCGATGCCGTCGATAAGGTTGATGGCATTCACGATATAGACTACGAAGAATCCCGAAAGTATCCATCCGAGCCAATCGGGAAATTCACCTATCCATAGGATTCCCTCCATGTTGTGGATATAAGCTCCTGAAGCGCAGATAAATATAGCGCAGAGTATCTGGCTTACAAACTTAGCCTTGTAGCGCACTCCGATCAAGTCGTCGGCAATGCCAACAAGAAACATAAGCATCTCTGCACAAAGCAGATACAGGATCGACTGAGTGCAGTTGCCAAAGAGATCGGTGGCTTCCGTCAGCCCTAAGCTGATGTTGACAGCAAGCACCAGGCATATAGAAAAAATTATAGCAGGGAGAAAGGCAATACCGCCCAGACGGGGCACTACGCCTTTGTGAATCTTCCGCTCATCAACTTCATCAAAGAGTTTTTTGCTAAATGCAATGAGCAAAATCTGTGGTATTATGATGCCTGTAAGTACTAAGGCTATAATGAAAACTGCTAAGTCAGTAAATATCCAGTATGATGATGCCATACGTTTGTCAACTTTTTTTGTTTTGACACATACAAAGTATGTGCAACAATGCAAAGTTAGTTAAAATTTTTAACAACTGCAACTCTTATCAGAAGATAATTTACCACTATATATTGCCGGGAGATGCCTCACCGCGATAATCTCTCTATGACTCAGTCATTTGCGCAAAGATTCAAAATAATAGTCGAGGATATCTTTTGCTGCCGTGAATGAAGACTGCTCGTTGTTGAGCACACGGAGCTCTTTCTGCTCGAGAAGTTCCTTAAGTCCCGGGGTGTGATAGAAGCGCGAGCGAAGCTGCTCCTCGATGGTCTCGGTCATCCAATAGCGGGCCTGCTCATTGCGCTTGCGCTCGAAATATCCGTTGTCTTCCACATATTTGAAGTATCTGTCGATCATCTCCCACACCTTGTCGATGTCGTAGCCGTAGTATCCACTGTAGGTCACCACTTCCGGCACCCATTTGCTGGGCGTAGGGGGAAAGAGCATCAATGCGGTGCGGAATTGCTGGGCTGCGAGTTTGCAACGGTCTACGTTGTCGCCGTCACACTTGTTGATGGCAATCCCATCGGCCATCTCCATGATGCCGCGCTTGATGCCCTGGAGTTCGTCGCCGGTGCCTGCCACCTGAATAAGCAGGAAGAAGTCTACCATCGAGTGAACTGCAGTCTCGCTCTGCCCTACTCCGACTGTCTCCACGAAGATGCGGTCGTAGCCGGCGGCCTCGCAAAGCACGATCGTCTCGCGAGTCTTGCGGGCTACCCCTCCGAGCGACCCTCCGGAGGGTGAAGGGCGAATGAAGGCATCTTTCTCAAGCGAGAGTTTCTCCATTCTTGTCTTGTCGCCGAGGATACTGCCGCGGGTGCGCTCGCTGCTCGGGTCGATGGCAAGGACGGCGAGTTTGTGACCCTGCCTGATCACGTGTGTGCCAAACATGTCGATGGATGTGGATTTGCCGGCTCCAGGCACTCCCGTGATACCGATTCTTCGGGAGTTGCCGCTATAGGGGAGGCATTTTTCTATCACTTCCTGAGCGATAGCCTGGTGAGACTCGGCAGTGCTCTCTATCAGGGTGACAGCTCGCCCCAAGAGGCTTACGTCACCCTTCAGGATTCCCTCTACATATTCTCCTGCAGTAAGAATCCTCTTTTTCTTCACTACTTTCTTATATGGGTTGATGGTCGGGTTGGAAGTGACTCCTGCATTGACTCGCAGTCCGACATATTTCTCATCGTTTTCAGGATGTTCCATGTTTTTTTCGTTTTCGCGTAGCGCGTAGCGCGTATCGCGTTTTTGGGTTATTGGGTTATCAGGCATCCTACGGGGATGGCCACTACGGTGTCGCCGGTAGCGGCGTCCAATAGGGATGCCTTGTATATCATTTCTTCTTTATTTTGCGGAAGCAGTCTCCCTTTGAGCATTAGGGTTAGCGTAGCGATGCCATACGCTTCGATTGTGTCTGGCATAAGGGCGGCTTCAAGAGCGGCTCCATCCGATTCGGCGGTGAGCACCATAGGGCGGTCGCTGTCGTTGTAAATCCCTACAAATAGTGGACGGGCCTCTCCTCTCGACACTTCTCCGGCATTTATCATCAATGTGCTGAGCCTCAGATCTCCTGCCTTGTCGGGATATGAACGGTCAAGGTTTTTCCGGCTCGGCACTACCGTTCCGCTGAGCTTTATCGAGTTGCTTATACGCTCTTCGCCGGTGAAAAAACGGGCTATCTTGAGAAATTTTCCGGGTCGGTTGCGCGGGTCATAGGTCACCACCACTTCCGTAGTGTCGCCGGGAGCGATCATGTCTTGTGTGTAATCTACATCGGAGCATCCGCAACTGGTGCGTGCCGATATGATGAAAGTGGAATCTGGAGTGACGTTGACAGCCTTCACTATCTGCATCACCTTTCCATCTTCTTCCTTTATGACACCGAAGTCCACCTTCTCAGGGATAAATTTCAGAGAAGGGACCATGCCGGACGCAAAAGCCAACAAGCCGCCACCCAACATCAAAGCAGCAGCAACCCGACACCTGACACCTGACACCCGGTGCCTTACACCTGACCCCTGACACCTGACCCCTGACACCCGACACCTGACACCTGACACCTTCATTCCACTACTTCCCCTTTGATAAGCAACCGTGTCTTACGCGGATTGCCGTTGGTGGTGACAGTGATTTTCTTTGTAAAATAACCTTTTGCGGCAGGGGCAAAGGTGACCTTTATCTTCCCATCCTTGCCGGGGGCTACGGGAGCATCGCTATATTCGGGGCTTGTGCAGCCGCAGTCGGCACGTGCGTTGGTGATGGTGAGATTGCCGGCACCGGCATTGGTGAAGGTGAATTCGTGAGACACTTTCCCTTTCTTGAGGGAAATCTGCCCGAAATCATACATTTTTTCCTTAAATTCGATTTTTGCAGCTTTTTTATCGGCAAAAGCAGGGAGCGACACCATCAGCACAGCCAACAGCGTCACCATAGCAAAAACGGTGTTCAATTTAGTCTTTCTCATACTATCTTAACGGACACACCCCACAAAATGTTATCCCAATTCTTATAAAACTGATATTGATTCCGTCGGACACGCTTAATATATCTCTCGCAATATATCTCGCAGAGGGGCAGAGGGCTCGCAGAGAAGTAAGGCTTCTGCTTCGGAGACATTGACGTGGAAGACAGCAGAGGCCGCGGAGGCTCGCTCGCTTCGCTCCGCATTGCAGGAATGAGGGAGACCCAGAAAGTCTCCTCTGGCTAAGGGTAATTTTGTGCGTATTGGAGTGAGTAAAGCTGATTGGATATTAATGGATTGGCTTCAACGCGGATCGCTACGCTTCGCTTGCTTTTCTCGCTGAGGCGAGCGGATTTTCGCGGATTTTTTTAATTTTTGCTTCTGGGCGGACGCACGAGCCGTGCGTCCCTACCAGGAGAATCGGGGGCTCCGCGACGGTGGCTGGCGCGCGCGGACATAGGCTGAGCATCGCTTCGCTCGCTATCGCGGATAGCTTCTGTAGGTATCTTTTTCACTCGAAAATACTATATTCCTTTATTGAGAGAACCAATTACAAGATTCTTTTAGCGAGAGCACTATCCGCGTCAGCAGGCGAAGCCGCTGCTCAGCCCGAGTCCGCGAGCGCAAGCCCGAGTCGCGAAGCCGCTACAGAAGCAAAATTTAAGGAAATCCGCGATCCATCCGCCCCATCGGCGGAAAAGAAGCGTAGCGCAAAATCCGCGTTGAAGCCCATCATAACCAATCCATAGCCTCAATCAAGGGGATTAGGTTAGGGAGAGGAGGCGGCGGGCGACGGAGGGGGCGCTGAAGCGGTCGGTGACGGAGCGGCGCATGCGCGCGAGGATCTCCGGGTCGTTGGCGTGGCGACAGGCCCAGAGTATGCCATCGGCCAGGCGAGCCGCGCGAGTCTCCGGATCATCGGCCCAGTCCACAAGATACCCCGTCTGCTCATGATCAATGATATCCCGCTGGCCACCATGGTCAAACGCCACAGGAATACACCCATAAGCCTGTCCCTCCACAAGCGTCCCCGGCAACGTCTCAAAATCTGAAGAAGACACCACAATGTCACATCCCTCATAAGCTTTCCGTATCGCTTCTTCCCCCGACAACATCCCCAAATGACGCACAGGTACAGCAAAACCCTCCAACGACTCAGGATTCTTCACCCCACCGAAAGTGACGAGTTCCAACCTCTCCCCCACTTCAGGATGTGCGTCGCGAAGTATCCGGAGAGCGCGTTTCAGTATCGGAAGTGCCTTGATAGGGTCGTCGAGACGGGCTGCACCGAAAATAAGACTTAAATGTGAAGTTTTATTCTCTTTGGGGCGGACGCACGAGCCGTGCGTCCCTACCATAGGAAATGGATTGGGGATTATGGAGATT
>CAYNPB010000088.1:0-10826 GCA_964399005.1 uncultured Sangeribacter sp. | reverse complement strand
AGAATATTTATCCTTGATGATTGTGTAAGCTCGGCTGACGAGCTCAAAGATCATCAAATCGGGAACATCTCCGCCAAGTGATACATTAAGCCAAAGCCTCATATTCTTTCTCCCGGGGAGTACTGCAGTGTGATTGGCGGCTATTTCCTCAATTTCATCTGCGGTAGACCGCATAGCTACCCATGTGAAATCATCAATATCAAGCATACAGAACATATGCCCCATGACATAGAAAACCAATGTGGAATCATAACGACGGGCAAATTTCCCGAACGGCATCTTTTCCTCAACTTCTCCGAGTGATAGGCAGAACTCACGCAATTCCTCTACATTCATATTTCCCCTTCAAATGTTAGCTTCTGATTGCAAAATTACACATTTAGGTCGAGATTCGCAAATCCGCTTCCAATCAAATAGCTTTTACAAATTCCAATGAACTGCCTAATAAACCGATTAATCCGGCATACTCACAACAATCTTGCCTATTTGTCCACGCTGCTCAGCCATCGAATGAGCATCAGAAATCTTCTCGAAAGGGAAGCATTCCGCTATCACAGGCCTAATCTTTCCTTCTTCAATCAGCGTCATCATGTCGTCAATCTGACTCTGAGTCGGGTTATTGCTGTAAAACCCAGTAAGATATACCCCGACAGGAACTTCCTTTATCGGATCGAAATTTTTAAGTCCATATACTCCCCCAAGCAAACCGGTGTGGCATACAATTCCGTGATAAGACGTCAGTCGTAATGATTCCCGAAGCGTAGATGCCCCTATAAGTTCAAGAACTTTTGTTGCCCCGGCAGGATACTTGTCGAGAAATCTCCGACGAAATTCGTCACCTTCCAATACCACATCATCTGCTCCATACTCACGCAACAAGTCACCCTTCCGTTCACTTCGCGTGGTAGCTATCACCCTCGCTCCAATTGCTTTTGCAAGTTGTATCGCTGCAATTCCGACCGTCGATGAACCTCCACGTATTAGCAGAGTGTCCTCTTCAGTAAGCTGCAGCGACATGATAAGCGAGCCATACGCAGTGTAGAAGGTCTCAGGGATGGCAGCAAGTTCCTTCCAATCCAAACTACTATCTACAGCAAACACATGGCTAACAGGCAACAATGCATACTCAGCATAACTACCGTTGAAACTGCGCCCCATTCCCCCCATAAGAGCAATTACACGTTGCCCGACTTTCAACTCACTGTCGGAAGGGTCCACCACTTCTCCAACGCATTCAATTCCAGGCACAATCGGAGTATTAATATATGATTGTGCCACTTCAAATTGGCGCAAAAGCACCTCGGAGTGATTTATTCCAAAAGCCTTAACCTTGATCAATACCCATCCCGGAGACACCTCGGGAATAGGAATGTCAGTGATTTTCATTTCCTCTGCCTTACATGGCTCAGTAAGCACTACAGCTTTCATATCTCTTTCCAACATTGGGGATCGGGTGAATAAAACGAATGATGATAACCATATGCCACCGCAGGACATCCTCTACAGAATCGTAGCAACTCGCACTTGGAGCATTTTTCAAATTTATCATATTGCCGATACTGTTCCATCTCTTCCCCTTCCCAAAGCGCATGTATTGGCTTTTGGAAAAGGTTGCCGACTACGCTCTCAAAGCGCCGGCATGCCATCACATTGCCGTTAGGCTGGATGGTGAAATGGCAATCGCCACAATGACATCCGTCATAAATAGCATCCTGATCGCTCTCTTCAGGAATCTTGAAAAGACCCTTTTCATATAAGAATAGAGTCCAAAGATGATCTTTAAGGTTGAATATAGTGCCCGAATCCTTATACTCCTCAAATTTCTCCCAAATGCGCTCAAGGAAATCCCTGTATTCCAAAGGAGAAATATGGGTTGATTTTTCTTCCGAAGTCGGGCAATATCGTCCGAAAGCAAATACATCCACTCCTTTCTCCACCACCAGATCAATCACTGACGGAATCTCATCAATATTCGTACCTGATACAGTAGTCATGACCGCTACACGAATACCATTTCTCTTCAGTACATCTATCTTTTCTACAGTAATGTCGAAAGAACCGGGTTTCCGGATAGCATCATGTGTTGCCCTCATTCCATCGATGGAAAGCTGATATTTCTGACATCCCATTTCCTTCAACCGCCGACACGTATCATCTGTGATATGAAATGGATTGCCCAGAATTGTAAAAGGAATACCATTCTCTTTCAGCATGGCAAGGATATCCCAGAAATTCCGATGAAGAATTGGGTCGCCACCAGTGATGTAGAAATACGGTAGGCGGCTCATCCTTTTGCACATCTCCACGCATTGATCTATAACATTGGCTGCCCTATCAAGAGGCATTTCTATAATATGTGGATGTCCTTCTGAGAAAATATAACAATGTTCACACCGTTGATCGCAATTGTCGGTGATATGCCATTGAAATGCAAAGTATTCCATAAGAGATCTATATTAGAATGTGCTTCCGATGCAAATTCTTCGACTTTGCATCGGAAGCATAGCGATAGTTTGCAATTATTTCTCGCCTGCCCCGCAAGCTGAGCCACATGCTGCCGGCTTTTCTTCTGGTTTTGCGTCGCCTGCGCCACATGCTGAGCCACATGCTCCTGAAGGAGTACCGTTGTCAGCTTCTGCACAGAGATAAGCCTGTGCGGTGTGCTTAACTGCACAATTTGAGATACGTGTCATAATCGTACTTATTTTAAGGTTGAACACTATTTTATCACTACAAAGTTAATAATTTATTCCTGATGAATCAAGAGGTTACAATTTCTAAACTAAGTAACATTTTTATCTCATTTATGATATTCAGCAACTTGACCAATAAAAAAATTTGACTTTTTGTCAATCTCTTGCATATGTGGGATATTTGACGTAATTTTGCGTATAAAACGCGCCTGTAGATGAGAAAGAAAGACCAATTAAACTCTATTATTGAGATATGTCCGGTAAAGAATGTAATAGCCCGATTTGGCAACAAATGGGGGCTTTTGGTAATCCTGGTAATCAGTGAAAACGAACCGGCTCGCTACAATGATCTCCGACGTCTAATCCCTGATATATCTTCGAGAGTGCTTTCCAGCACTTTGAGGCTTCTTGAAGCAGACGGGTTGATAGTTCGTAGTCAATATCAGGAGGTGCCCCCACGTGTTGAGTATTCACTATCCGAAACAGGCAAATCTCTCGTCCCAATCATCATGCAGCTGACCGAATGGGCTCAAAAAAATATGAAAACCATAATCGAACACCGAAAAAACAACACACCGGAAGACAAATAAAGTCATATTTGCCCTGAATTACGTTATAATAATATGGAATGAACACCCACTTCATCTATCACTTAAACCATAAACCTATAAACTTATTAACCCATAGACCAAATATGACAACCCCTAAAAAAACTAATCAAATCGGTGTGAGACTGATAGCTTTTATCGCAGTCTTTTGCCTGTTAGCCTCTCTCTCTGTCATCCGAAACGGATCTTTGTTCGGCAAGGAAGCATGCAGCTTCTTCTCATCCGGGAAATCCGTTTCTGCTTCAGAAGAACACTCAGATTCAATTTCTCCGATAAGTTCTGTAGGCTCACAAGAAATTATCAATACCTCTGACATAGGCAAAGACATCACCGGATACGCAGGCCCTGTGCCGCTGGAAATCTACGTGACGGACGCTACCATCGACTCAATCGTGGCACTCCCTAATTCTGAAAGCCCCAGATTTTTCGATCGCTTGGCGACTGGAGGTCTGACACATGCCTGGGACGGCAAGACTCTTCAAGAAGCTGAGTCCATGAGTGTAGATGCTGTGTCTGGAGCTACATATTCTTCCAATGCTTACATTGCTAATGTAAGGGTCGGAGCAGCCTATGCTGTAGGTGAAAAAGCAAAAACTTCCGGACCGGTCTCTGCGGCCGCAATAGTCGCCCTTATAGTAATACTCGCAGGAGCAATCCTACCGCTTTTTATCAAGCGTCCCGCTTACCGACTCGTCCAGGAACTGCTCAATGTGGCAGTACTCGGTTTCTGGGCAGGCACTTTCATCGACTATGCAATGATGCTCAATTTCTTCTCAGGAGCACCTCGCATGACTCTTAGTTTCTTCGTGACCCTCATCCTTCTGATCGTAGGTCTCATCTATCCCCTCTTCAACAAACCCAATTTCTATTGCACTTGGATTTGCCCATTCGGTTCTCTTCAGGAACTTGCCGGAAAAGCTTGCAAAAAGAAATGGAAACTCTCACCAAAACTTGTCAAAATCCTCGACAATTTCCGCGAGCTCCTCTGGGTTGTCCTTCTATCCCTCCTTTATATTGGATGGGCCACAAGCTGGATCGACTATGAAGTCTTCACTGCATTCATCGTAGAATCCGCCTCTTGGATCATTATTGCAGTTGGCATACTCTTCATCATCCTCTCTCTCTTCATTACGCGCCCCTTCTGCCGATTCGTTTGCCCCACCGGATCCCTCCTCAAACAAGCATAACAATTCTTAACCGAAACTCCTAAATCCCATAAATATGAAACCACAAAACTGGATAATACTTCTTTTGGCTATAGCCCTCGTAGCTGTTTCCGTTCGCCTTGCAGCCCTCTATTCCTCATCTTCTTCTGCCGAAGAAGCTCCCGACGCCTCTGAGGCCGCTCTCGAGTGCATCATGACTCGTGCCAGCGTCCGTAGTTATACCGACCGACAAGTCGAGGACTCAACAATCAATAAAATACTTCGTGCCGGAATGGCTGCCCCCACTGCAGCCAACCAGCAACCATGGCAATTTGTAGTGGTGACTGAGCAAAATCTTAAAGATTCCATCACCAACGCATTTGAATATACCAAGATGGTGGAACATTGCAGTTTTGCCGTTGTTGTTTGTGGCGATATGGACAATCTCTTTAAAGGCGACATCCCCGATGGCGGCTTCTGGGTGGAAGATTGCTCTGCTGCTTCCGAAAACATGCTCCTCGCTGCCCACGCGCTTGGAGTCGGAGGTGTATGGTGCGGCATATATCCCATGAAAGACCGCGAAGCACGCTTGCGTCAGATTCTTAATTTGCCATCTCATCTTACTCCCCTCAACGTGATAGCTTTCGGATACCCCTCTGCACCGGTAGCTCCAAAAGACAAATGGATTCCCTCAAAAATCCACTACAACTCCTTCTGACCTCTTAAAACTCCTCACTCTTAACTCTTGACCCTTAACCCTTAACCATTGCCCCCATGATCCAAGAACTCAAAGAATTCAACCGTAAGTTTGTAGAAGAAAAAGGCTACGAACGTTTTGCCACAAGCAAATATCCCGACAAGAAAATTGCCATCGTCACTTGCATGGACACCCGACTCGTCGAGTTGCTCCCCGCGGCCCTGGGAATTCGCAATGGTGATGTGAAGATTATCAAGAATGCCGGCGCCACTATCACAAACCCTTTCGACTCCACAATGCGTTCCATCCTCGTTGCCATCTACGAATTAGGTGTCAATGAAATAATGGTGATCGGACATACCGGCTGTGGCGTTCAGGGGATGGACGCAGAAGAGATGCTCCACCTGATGAAGGAGCGTGGAGTAAGCGAAGAGCATATCACCCTAATGAAGCATTGCGGCATCAATCTCAAAGAATGGTTGCATGGCTTCGACGACACCGACGAAGCAATAAAGGAAACGGTCGATCTCATCGCCAACCACCCTCTGATGCCTCCCACAGGTGTCAACGTGCAGGGCTTCGTAATGGATACCTACACCGGTCAACTTCGCGAACTCCTCCCTTAATCCGTCCACCAGCCTACTCCGGCAAGCCCGCTCATCTACGCGTTTGACCTATTCGATACTTAAGTTGCTCCCGCTCCTGATGATGCGGATCTGCTCAAACGTATTGAGTTGGGATATTACTTCGTCGAGTGTGAGGGCAGGATCAAGACGGTAATATAGGTGAAGTGAAGCAGTTTCCCGGCTCTTAAAGGTATACTCAATTTCATACGTGGCTGCTATTGTCCTGATGATATCCTCAAGGGTGTCATCCTCAAACATTACAGGCTCTTTTATAGCTAAAACACTGTCTTGTGGTGCACCCACAGATTCCAAGGCTACTGGAATTGCAACGTCAGCAGTTTCAGTAGCTTTTTCTATCCTCATTTCAGGCTGCCGGTCTTTGACAGCCACGGAAATAGCAATCCCTGCAGCTATAGCTACGAGTGATGTGCATACTATTATAGCCACACCTGCAGCTCTACTGCCAACCCACTTAAATGCGCGACGTCGGGCCTTCGGGTGATTATTGGAGAACTTTTCCCACTCGGCATCCACGTCGGCGGATTTATCTGAATCAATAGCTGAATCGGTTTTACACAATATATTGTAGATCTCTCGAGTTTCCGGATCAGCAAGAATTTCATCAAGCTGAACCGAGGTGTAGTTATGATGGTTCTCGATAATTTCAAGAACGATGTCGTATTTGTGATCCTTGTTATCCATTCTCTCTTAGTTTTTGTCTGATTATTTTCAGTGCATTGTTCATATGTCGGAATACTGCCGTCTGGCTGATACCCATCGCAGCTGCAATTTTCTCAAACTTCATCCCCTCCGAAAAGCGAAGCTGCATCACTCGCCGTGCCTGCGGAGTTAGGTTGGAGTTGATCAGGAGATGAATCCTTGACATCGTCTCCTCGTCCGGCCAATCTTCATCATCATATTCTTTATTTTCTACAAAATATCTGTTTTCAATTCTCTCATGAATCCCACAGTCGCGTATATGCGATAGGCATCGGTTTCTTACAGCCCGAAGCAGATAGGCATGGCTGCCTATCTCTACCGGGGGAGACTCGATGAGCGCGGCAAACACCTCATGCACAATGTCGTGGGCAAGATCCTCATCATGAAGAAGTGCCAGTGCGAGCCGATACATCTTGTCGTAATGTGCTTTAAAAAGCAGTTCTATGTTATTCTGTGTTGTCATACAATTCATAGCCCTACTATGGCAGAGTATTCCGCGTAGGAGTATTTTCATTTCAGGATAGCAGAAGCTGCTCCACTTTGCTCTCCCACTTCGTTACCCACATTCGTTTTCTTGCCATAATTAAAAATATATGTAGCTGATATGCGTATCTTCGTATGTGTGTCAATCCCTTGTATGACGGTGTGGCTTGAATAGAATCTCGTATCAAGGTTCTCCACTGCGTCTACCCAACCCTTGTTGAAGAAATTTGACGCAGTCAGCCGAAGATTCCAATGGGCATCGCTCCATCCAATCGATATGTTGTGATAATTCCTCAATCTATATGTTTCCGGACTCTGACTATACAATACTTTCTGTGGTGATTGATAATATCCCTGAAAATAGAAGCTTCCAAGATAATACGTAGCTTGAAGATTGATAGAGAATGGTGAAATCTTCCTGGCATAAATCCCTGTGGTATAATGCAGAGATTGCTTTGCATTGGCATATATTTGAAGTTTGTCTGCTAATATCTTCCAATTGGCCGACACTCCGATGCTGCTTGCCGAGCTATTCCCATTGTTAATGTAAGAGCGGATTAAACTCCTACCCCCATCATAAGGCTCAAATGTCACAACCGAGCGATTGAATGTCTCCATAAAACTTCCATAAGCACTAAGGCTCAGATGTCGCGATGGAATCCACATATAGGAGAGATAGGCACCAAACATCCTGGAACTTTTTATTCCCGGATTTCCTGAAATATACAAGAATTCATTTTGTTTAAGCACATCCGACACCCGGGTCGATATGGTAGGTGTGCTTGTGGAAAATTCAATATAAGAGGACAGCGAATTTTTGTAATTAGGCGTATACGTAAAGTTGATTCCTGCAAAGGGATAGGTATCATGGTCCTTAATCGAATTGATACGTACCGGCTCATGGCAAACTCCCGCTCTTGTATTTAAGCTTATCTTCTGATTTCTATAGGTATACGACATCAAAGCAGCCGCAAACCCAAGATGGAATGTGTCGTAATAATTGTTGGTGCCGCAGTATGTGAGCTTATTGATCAATTCTCCTCCGTTCACTCCGAAGTCTATAGTATTGCTTTTGTTGATTTTTTTGCTAAGGGTTGCATCCACTCTATACCAATAAGCATCCTCTCGGGCATTGCGGATGATGTCCTCATCCTGAAGCGACGTACGGTAGGCATAGCGGTCATTGCTGTGCGTGTAGCTGAATTTGGGAGTTATATTGATGGATAAATCATTATTAAGCATCCAGTAAAGCATTCCATCGTAGGCACAGGTGTTGCTTACCACAGGATTCTCCAAAGAGTAGGAATAGTCAGTGCTGATAGAGGGCGTTATTTTTAGAGTTCCTCGCTGATCATTGGCATTCACATTGCTATGGGTATAACCAATCGTATTTCTGACCTGAAGCTTATCCGTATTTAATGTTGAGCGGAAAGTGATAGGAGATTGGTCTTGCTTAAAGTGGCTGCCATCTACCGACTCTGATCGCCACACTTCGTAATCCTTAGCAACGTCATCTTTCAAACTATAGTAAGCATCTACCGACTGCCCTGAATGATGATTGTTTTTGTTGTTGGAAGCAATATATAAGTCGAAAGTCCATTTTTTCAATGAAAATTTGGAATATAAGGAGGATTTATTTGAAAAGCCAATCAGGAAGTCATCCGTAGTGCTTATTTTTGTATATCCACCATATGCATATTCTTGCACGACGAAGTTAATCACACGTTCCGCCCCATGAAAACGTGGATCTGTCGGGAATTCGATATATTCCACTTTTCGCACATCTTTCACGTTAAGTCCTTGCAACTCTTCTTTTGAGGCCTCCATATTATTGATGTATATGGGAATTGATTTTCCATTGTTGCTTGTCACTTCCCCATCTATAGGATTGACTACAATTTGAGGAATTGCCATGTGTCTCAGAAGATCAGTAGCATCATTTGATGCATTCTTTTGTTTCGACGATGGCAAGTAGACCGATTTGTCTGAATAGAGCAGTGCGTTGTCGCCTTGTATCTTTATTTCTTTCAAAGCTATTGCCTTCTCCGTCATGATAATTGTGCCGACATTGAAGTTGCCGAATTTTCGGAATATCGGCTTATAGCCCAGGCAAGTAAGTTTGCCGAGCACTCCCTGTCGGTCGCAAGGTATCGAGAAGCGTCCTGATTCGTTGGTCATGCCATAGGTAACGACCGACGAATCGTTCGGGTTGAGCAGCATGACAGTTGCCGCTACCACAGGCTCATTCTCTGCACCTACCACTCGGCCTGTATAGCAGTATTTCCCATGCTGAAGAGCCTCTATGTAGTAATTGCTTCCTTTTAGGATGATTGAAATTGGATTAAGCCCAATAGCCTGACGAAGAGCCTCCTCCGGACTGTCTGTATTTATTGATGCAGATGTCCGATAATGCTCCAGTTCCTTATAGATAAAGGAAATGCCTACATCCGGATGCTCCTTGCTAATTCTTACGATAGCCTCTGAGATGGGGGTTTTATTGAATCTATAAGCATACTTATAGGCATTCGCAGTTAAGAAGGATGTCAGAGTCAGAAGTACTGTTAATATGGTTTTCATTTGTCGTTATTGTATGTCATTTATAATGAAGACTCACAACATTGAGAAAACTCAACCCTCACCCCCAATTTTTTTTCACATATGTCCGGAGGGTCTTATAAGGTCCGTGTGAACTCAAAATGCAGATGCCTTGTTGTAATATGTAGATTTTGAAACCTTAAAATTATAATGAAAAAATGGTAAGATTGAATGTATCAATGATCGTGGAGACAAGTGAGAACCGCGACCGTCTCGTAGAAAGAGCAACCGAACTTGTAGAGTTTTCTCTGCGTGATAAAGGTTGCATCAGCTATGATCTATATAAATCTACGACCAACGATGACCGCTATATGATCATCGAGACATGGGAATCAGAAGAAGACCTGAAGGCTCATATGGCTACCGACCATTTCAAACGCCTCGTGCCTGAACTGGAGAAATACTCAACTCTGACTTTAGAAAAGTTTGATTTCTAAAACCACATTCTCGAATACGCACAACATCCCGGATTTCCACAATTCGGGATTTTTTAGTACCTCTCGACACGCGACACGCTTCCTCACAGCGGAAGAAGATGCTCATTTTTCACTTCCCCAAGCACGAAGGAGCTGTTTAGCGAACCTATACAATCAATCTCCCCAAGAATACGCAGAAGAAACTGTTGATACGACTTCATATCTTTTGTGTATATTTTCAATATGAAATCGTAATCGCCGGATATATTGTGGCATTCTACAATTTCCGGAATCCCTTTCACTGCCTCCATAATCCTGGTGGCATTTTCATACGAATGTTGCTTCATCTTCAGATAGCAGAACGCCACAAACCCACAATCCAGCTTATCCGGATCCAACACCGCAACATACTTCCGGATATATCCCTCTCTTTCCAATCGCTTTACTCTTTCAAACGTCGGAGTAGGCGACAGATGCACCGCAGCCGCAAGTTCCTTATTGGTTAGACGACCGTTTTTCTGCAACTCCTCCAATATCGCTATGTCTGTCTTGTCAAGTCTCTCTATCATATCAAAAAAACTGTAAAAATGCCATTAGAAAAATATTCTGCCATTAATTTTTTTAAAGACGCATAAGAGAATATTCTTTTTATTCAGGACGCAAAATTAGTGATATTTTCCAAATTTCACAATCTTCTTGGAGAATATTTTCAAATTATCTAATTTTGCATCAGAAAAATTAATTAAAACTATACAACTATGGCCGACAAAAAACTTCACTTTGAGACTCTTCAACTTCACGTAGGTCAGGAACAACCCGATTCAGCTACAGATGCACGCGCAG
>CAYNPB010000087.1:0-10911 GCA_964399005.1 uncultured Sangeribacter sp. | reverse complement strand
TGCTTCTGTGGGGATCACGCAGAGTCCTCGGAGAGGCGGAGGACGCAGAGGGGATTTTACTTTTTGGGGCTTCGCGACGCTTAATGGCGCATGCGGAGCATGCTTACTACTCAATTTGCTTTTGGGGGGCATGGACGCACGGGCCGTACGTACCTACCAGGGCCGGGGAGAAGAAAAAAATGGATAAAATTGGGGGTTTATTTGGAAATATGGTGGATTATTGCTACTTTTGTGGGCAAGATGTTTAAACAACTTCGTCATGAACTGATAACTAAACTAATATGGCACGAACAAAACTGATTGCCAAGTATGCGGCCCTTGACACCCCTGACCTTGCAGACCGCATTTACAATACTATTACTGCCCATATTGCTGAAAAAGGGATCGAGGATCTTCCTTATCTTGAGGTGAATGGAAGATGGACAGGAACCCTGACGATAACCGATGGAGGATGGCGAGGAGATTATGATTACTTATATCCTGTGCTGAGTATGTGCCGAGTGGATAGGGAAGGAAATGTATCAGCCGACATGGCGAAGATAGAAAAAAGAGTATCCTATTGGCGAGAACTACTTCACACTCCGCATGATGATGACAAGTATACGGGTGTATGCGACGACACTTTCGATCATGAGGGTTATCTTGAAGATGAAGCCAACGAGTTTTATTCAGCAGCCTACAGAAGCGAATTGGATTCTTTCCTGAAGTCGAAAAATCCAGACTTAGCGGAGCATGACAGAGCTCTGACTGAAATCGACAATCTTTTCCGTGAAGCTCCGCAAGATGGATCGACCGGAAGTCAGAGAGTCTTTGGTGAGGGCTTCGCAGTGGAGCGCATCAACAGTGCGGAAGACTTACGCATTCTGATGCAGGCAATCGAAGCGGATGCGGCTTCCGGAGGAGGCACATCCTGGATCAATCCGGACTTCGATATGGACAGCATCGAAGAAATGTTTGCTGGCGCATCGAAAGACAACAGTTGGATGCAATGGATCGACGACTTGCGCAATGGTCGCTTCGGGGAGCTTCCTGAAGACTTCGACGGATTGGCGGAAGAGGATGATGAATGAGGAATGATGAATTGAAATAGGGGATTCGGATGGAGGCGGACGCACGAGCCGTGCGTCCCTACCAGTCGGTGTATGATATTGTAGAAGCTGCATAGGGCAGTGTGGGAATATTCCTGCGCTGCCCTATGCGGCTTCTCTTTCCTTATTCTGCTTTCTTTTTTGTGGGGCGAATATGGGGGAAAATCGGTGGAAAAAGGGGGAGATTCTGACGTGAGAATATTTATAATGAATTTTGCGCCTTTGAATTTGGAGATTATTGCAAAATTTGCGCTCGGAAATAAGAAGCGGATAGCTATGGCATGCGCGAAAGCAACTTAATGAATCGACTAAATTAATAACATCAAATAACGATTTCTTAATTATGAGTAACATCTTCAACAAAGCGTTTCTCCTTGGGCTTGTGGGTCTATGCGCCTGCAGTCAAAGTCAGGAAGAGCCCCAGCCGCCAGAGGCGGGAGAAACCCAGACCGTCAGTGTCTCCCTGACCCGAGGGGCGCAGGATGATTTCATTGCTGCCGGCGTAGACACTTACACCATCTACATCTACCGCAACACCCGGTCAGACAAATCTCTATTCAGCGAGCAAAAGGTGGATGTTTCGCAGAATACAGTGTCGCTCCAATTCTCCTTGGGCGATAGTTTTAAGATTTTTGCAGTCGCCAATGTGGAGTCAGTCAGCGGCAAGGAGGATTTTGAGACCCTTGAGCTCCATATGAATCCATTGTCAGACTCACAGGTATGGATGACCGAAGTGGAATCGTTCACATCCGACAAGTCGGTGACAAGTCTCGAGATGTCGTTGCAGCGCCTTGTAGCCCGTGTAGATTTTGCTCCGGCAGAAACAGCGCAGGAATTGGCAGCCCAGACACTCTTTGACACTTTGAATCTTTCTTTCACCAATACAGCCGACACTTACAAAGTAAGCGATGGCAGTGTCACGACCAAGACTCAAGATTTGGCCCTGACTTCTGCGACAGGGTATAAGGGGGGCTTCTATACCTTTGCCACGACAACTGCAGATAGCAATTCGATGCTTGAGATCAGCTATCTTAAAGGGGGCGCGGAAGTAAACAAATCGGCAGGAGCCCTTGATACGGGAGTAAAATATAACGCCAACAACCGCTACAACATGTCGGTGCCGCTATTGGCAAATGATTATGTGGAGACACCCTGGACACGCTCGGGTCTCTCTTCTGAATCAGCATTTACAGTCAACATAACATCTTTATAAACCGGAGCCATGAAAAAAACACTCAAGATCAGTCTTGCGAGCGTATTAGCTGTGGCAGCCATGGCATCATGCTCACATGATGAGGTATATAAGACACAGGTGATAAGAGATTTTAGCATGACACTCGACGGAGAGCCATGGAATATCTACTACAATACCTCCAACATGCCTCTTTTCATATATCATAATGATGGCTCGTTTTTTGCGAACTACTCTACCAGCTACAGGTTTTCGCTTGAAGATGGCGACTATAGAATCTTCGCAACCAACCAAGCGACCTTCATCACCCCACCCACCAATCTCGATGACGAGATCATCGAGCAAGATCCGGAAGGGAAACTCACATTTGCCATCTCCGACCCTGTTCATTATAAAGCAGGCGACCCACTTCGCCTTGCTCTGAAGACAAGAACCGGCAAATTGCGTCTTCGCTCCATCGATGTGAAGCCGGACAAGAGCTATTCTTTCGTAAGAGCGGTGATTTCCACCCCTATAAGCACTTATAGTGTAGGAAAGGCTACTCCGGTAAAGGGAGAGATGACCTCCTACGAATTTATAAAGGAGGCGTCCGGAGGTATCGGCTACTCACAGGAAGTGAATCTCATCGGAAGCGATACGGAGAAAGTGAATGTAGCCATAGAATACTTGGATGCTGATTCAGCAGTGGTCAAGACCCGTGAATTTGATGAAGCATTCTCAGTTCTGCCCAACCAGCAGACAGATGTGGAATTCTTCCTTAACGATGCAGATGCTCCGGTGATCGTAGCCACACAAGTGACTATCGGTCAGCTCAAATGGACAGACAACGATATCTTCCCAAGTGTGAAAATCAATATCCCTGAAGGATACCGCTATGTAGACCCGTCAGAGAATTTGGGAGATGTCTTTAAGGAGATGATGGCAGATGCCAGCATCAGTGAGGTCAAGATATTCCTAAAGGCCGGAGTTGCCTACACGATAGCCGACAAGGTGATGGAAGGAAGCACGAAGCCCTTCATCATTAAGGGACAGACACCGGGCTATGGACAGCAGAAAGCTTCAGTGGCATTCCACAATATAAGCATGGCCGGCAATATCGACTTCATAAGCTTCGAAAACTTAGAGATGAAGCCTGCAAAAGACCGAATCTTCAACCTTCGTTCAGAAGAATTCCATGTAGGGGAAATCAGTTTCGAAAACTGCGACATCAACAACTGGAGCGGCACGATGTGGACATCAAGCGTATCGAAGGATAATGTTCAGACAGTAGACCGCGTCAAGATGAACGGATGCCGTCTGACCAACCTCACTACCTCTAATCCTCTATGGAATGTATCGACCCGCAAGATCGCTCCGATCAACAATTGGGAATTCACCAACACAGTCTTCCATGGCAGGAATTTCGGCACCAAGACCGCTATCCTCGGAGGGCTTGTGAACACACCGGGCCAGATCACAGTGCTCGTAGAGGGATGTAGCTTCATCGATGCCCGAGGAGTGGATTGCATCTACTTTGATATTGACGGAGCGTCAGCGACATCCACTACAGTAACAGTGCGCAATAATACCGTAGCCGGCGTCAAGAGCGGAGTCGGCACATGGTTCCAGATCGGAGCGTCAGCCTCAGTCAACGCCACCGGCAATACAAGGGCTAAGGGCTACGAGATGAAGTCATGGGGTGTAGACACGCCTTCAGAAGGATCGTTGACCTACGAAGAAATCCTCTCACAACTCAATATGTAATCTAACATGAAACGAATAAAGCAAATAATGACCGTCGTCCTGATGCTTGCCGCTGTCTTTACAGCGGCAGCGCAGGGCACTGCGACCGTCACCGGCACGGTACTTGACAAAGAAGGAGGCCTTATAGGGGCAACGGTGACAGTAAAAAATACAAAGATAGGCACTGCAACGGACTTTGATGGCAATTTCACTTTGAAGGACGTTGATGCCAAGAATGGAGTGCTTGTAGTCTCCTACGTAGGATATAAGACTCAGGAGGTGCCTCTGAAAGGGAGAACAGAAGGAATCGAAGTGATGATGAGCGAAGACTCATCAATGCTCGAAGAAATGGTAGTGATCGGCTATGGAGTGCAGAAAAGAGGCAACCTTACTGGCGCCATGTCGTCGGTAGAGGCAAAGGCGATAGAGCGTGTGCCTGTATCGAATGTGGGTGAGGCTATCGTAGGCCATATGCCTGGCGTACAGGTCACCACCCCTGACGGCTCTCCGGATGCAGAGGTAAGCGTCAGAATCCGTGGTGGTGGCTCCATCACCCAGAGCAACGAACCTCTCGTGCTTATCGACGGCTTCGAGGGTTCGCTCAACGATGTCCCGGCTACAGACGTAGACAATATCCAGGTGCTGAAGGATGCCGCCTCCACTGCTATCTATGGAGCACGCGGTGCCAACGGCGTAGTGCTCGTGACTACCAAGCATCCGAATCAGGGACGTGCCGTAGTCAATGTAAATGCGTATGTGCAGACCAAGGAGCTCTCAAATAAAATTGATGTGCTCGACCCATATAACTTCATCCGTGCAAACTATGAGCGCATAGGACCAAAAGGCTCAAGCGCCCGCAGCAGCTTCGCCAACTACTTCGGACAGCCCTATGAAATCTATATCTATCAGGGATATGAGGGCAACAACTGGCAGGACAAGATCTTCGGCACACACCCTGTGAGCTGGGCTACCGATGCCTCTATCACCGGAGGCAACGATGCAGTGAAGTATAAACTCAGCTACATGCATCAGGATCAGCCATCCGTGATGCCGGACAACGGACTTGTGCAGAACAACCTCAATGCCAACCTCAATTTGAAACTCTTCAAGTTCCTGAGTGCAGACTTCCGCCTGCGTTATCTCAACAAGACGCTTACCGGCCGCGGAACTGAAGGTGTAGGTCTGCTTGCTTCGCTTCAGGAGCAGCCTACCAATGGCCTTCAGGACTTCACCACAGCCCCTGAAAACAATGAGCTCGTAGATGAGGAGACACTCGTAGACTTCTACCATTATGATCCATTGGAAAATAACCGCCGTTATTATCGCAATCGTTATTCATGGATGCTGAATACCGGAGGATCTCTGACATGGACCATCATGAAAGGTCTCACTCTTCGCAATGAATTCGTATGGGAGAAATTCTATCAGGACGACCGCCAGTTTAACGGCGCCAACTCCAACAGCGCTTCGAAGACTTACGGCCCGAACCTGACAGAAAAGGAGGATCACCGCACAAAGTGGCAGATCACCAACACACTGAATTATAATTTCGACATCAACGACGACAACTCATTCCAAGTGATGCTCGGCCAGGAGATGAAGCATCAGGACACCCACTACACACGTGTCTACTTAGGACATTTCCCTGAAAACATCACAGCAAGCAAGGCATTTGACAACTATGCTTTGGGCACCCCGCTCAGCAACACTTCCGAGACACCCTCTGCCGTAAGAATTTCCTCATTCTTCGGACGTGTCAACTATAGCTATGCCGACCGCTATCTGGCTACCTTGACACTTCGCGCCGACGGCAGCTCCAAGTTCTCTCGCGGCAACCGCTGGGGCTTCTTCCCCGCAGCCGCAGTAGCATGGCGCCTCTCGAATGAGAAATTCCTTCAGGACGTCACTTGGCTATCCAACCTTAAGCTTCGTCTCTCTTACGGCCATGCCGGCAACGACCGCATCGACTCAGACCTTTATTTGAAGCTATATAAGCTTGGCGACACAGCAAAGTCACCGGGATGGGGCGAGCAACAGAGCTATTTCTACGATTTCAATCTGAAATATCCTATCAACCCGAAAGTGAAATGGGAGACTACGGTGACAAGAAATATCGGTCTTGACTTCGGCATATTCAACGAGCGACTCAACGGTACACTCGAATTCTATTGGAACACCACCAAAGACCTTCTTCTTGCCACTCAGATACCGGGCGACACCGGCTTCACCAATATGCTCACCAATATTGGCCAGACTTCCAACAAGGGTATCGAACTTAACCTGAATGCCTACATTATTGAAAGGAAAGACTTCACATTGGGCCTGAATTTCAATATTGGCTTCAACAAGGGAAAGATCGACAAGTTGGCCGGCAACGAGACATCATTCTATGCAGAAGCAGGGCACGTGGATGTGAACTCAGACGTATATTGGTATAATGTAGGGCAGAGAATGGGTACCGTCATGGGCTATATCAACGATGGCTTCTACCGTGTAGAAGATTTCAACTATGATGAAGTGGCCCGCACATACACATTGAAGCCGGGTATAGTAGACTGCTCACTTCTTGCAGGCAATCTTCAGCCGGGCTCACCGAAGTTTAAGAAAGTGAATGAGGATCCCAACGATCCGAACCGCTATCTACTGACAGCCGACGACCGCGCCATCATAGGCAACACCACGCCTAAGACATCGGGTGGTTTCGGAGTGAACGCTACATGGAAAGGTTTTGACTTCAACGCATTCTTCAACTTCATGCTTGACTTCGACGTAGTCAACCTCAATAAGATAAATCTTGCGATGGCATCGAGCAACAGCAGCCTCTACCGCAACTTCTCAAAGGAATTTGAAAACATGTATTATCGTTTTGACGAAATGGGAAATGACATGTTCCAATATCCGGAGAAATGGGCTCAGATGAGCAAGGACGCCACAATGTGGAATCCGAGCAACATCACAAAGAGCTATATCTCCACTTATGGCGTAGAAGATGGCTCATTTATGCGTCTGCAGACATTGACCTTAGGCTACTCATTGCCTAATTCAGTGCTTAAGGCACTCGGGCTCACTAAACTGAGAGTATATGCTACAGGCTATAATCTCTTCACCATCACAAAATATAGCGGATATGACCCTGAAGTGAACATCGGCCAAGGCCTTACTCCGAATATCGACTACAACCTCTATCCGCGAAGCCGCACATATACTTTCGGTATGCAGCTATCGTTTTAATCCTCAAAAACAACCTATCAGATGAAAAATCGATTGATCAACAATATATCTGTTGGATTGCTCCTTGTAGGTGCAGGAATGACATTCGCATCATGCGACGATTTTCTTGACACTAATCCGCAATCATCGTTCACAGCGGATGAGATCTTCTCCGACCAGACAGAGACCAAGGCAATGCTTGGGTCAATATATTCAAAACTTACCGACAGAAACCTTTATGGCATCGCTTTCCCGTATACCTTCAAGACGAATACGGACGTGGAAATGACCTCCAACGGCAACCAGACTTCCACTTCAGGCAATGGCGACGAGGTGAATTGCTTCGATGTACGCTCATTGTGGTCGTCGCTGCGCAACACATGGAACAGTGCCTACCAGGCTATCAATTACTGCAACGACTTTATTGAGAATATGGAGGCATCACCATTGTTCAGCACCACGATTTCTTCCGATGGTCCGACAGAAGCCCAGCAGATGTATGGGGAAGTGAAGTGCCTCAGGGCATTGCTCTATTTCGACCTTATCCGCACATGGGGCGACGTAGTATACCGCACAAAACCGACAGAGGCTTCAGAAACCCTTTACAACGAGGGTGTGACAGATCGCAACGAGATCTACACCAGTCTGATAGCTGACTTGCGTGCAGCAGAGCCCTACATGAAATATGCCAAGCAGCTCGACGAGGGAGTGGAGCGTGCATCGCGCGAATATTGCCAGGCACTTATCGGGCAATTGGCGCTATATCGCGGTGGCTATGCTCTTCGCCCCGGCGGCACTACTGGAGTCATGGAGCGTGCAGCGGATTATCTCGACTACTACAAAATCGCCAAGGAATATCTTGGCAAAGTGATTGAAGAGGGCAACCACAGCCTCGGACAGGAAAGCTTCGAGCAGATGTGGGTCAACGAATGCAACTGGACAGTATTGAAGAATGGAGATGTCATCTTCGAAGTTCCGATGTTAAAGGAATATTCAGGCTCGTTGGGCTACAATATCGGCATGGTGATCGGTTACAATGCCGACAACCCCTCTCACAACTTCGGACAGGGAAGAAACAATGCAAGTCTCTGTGGCCTTTATCCCTTCACCTTTGACCCCGGCGATCTTCGTCTTGACATCACCTGCGTGCCATATAGCTATGACGAAAACCTCAATCAGACAGTTGCATTGGGCAAGAGCTGTGTCACCGGCTGGAACATAGGGAAATGGAACAAGATGAATATGAAGACCGTCATGACAGGCTCGGGCGACAACACCGGTATCAACGCAATCCGTATGCGCTATGCAGATGTGCTTCTGATGTATGCTGAGGTTGAGAATGAACTCAGCGGACCTACCAACGCGGCAAAAGATGCACTTAAGACCGTACGCCGCCGTGCATTCGCACCGGAAGACCACAGCGAGAAGGTGGAAGACTACGTGGATGCCCTCAACGACAAAGATGCTTTCTTCCAGGCCATCATGGATGAGCGTTCTTGGGAATTTGGAGGCGAAGGAGTGCGCAAATATGACCTTGCGCGCTGGAACAAATATGGAGAGACCCTTATCCGCCTCTATGAGACCTTCACCGATTGGGGCAAGCGAGCTCAGGGACAAGGTCAGCCCGGCGATGTGCGCAGCGAGGTGTATTGGAGAGAAGTTCCTAACCCGGCAAATCCGTCTAAGACTGTAATAGAATTCAAGGGTTTGAAAGAATACGGAGACGCCATCGGCGACCACCCGGCATCTGAGGGATGGAAGAACGTCACGAAGTATGCCAGCAACTGGTGGGACAGAAATAAGGAGACCGACGAATGGGAAGTTCACGACGACGTGAAGTGGAGCTTCAGGGGATATGTGAACTACAACAACTATGGATCAGTGACAGAGAGCGATCCTGTGCGTTACCTGATGCCATATCCTGTAGAGGTGATCACATCACATCGCGGCTCTATCAAGCAGCAGTACGGATATCAATAATGCATAATTTTTAATGCATAATGCATAATTATTTGACGCGATATTTCAAATTAAATAATAATTAGGGTAAGATGAAATATAATATATATAAAGTGTTGGGAGCGTCAGCACTGGTGGCCATGATGGCCACCGGCTGCTCCGACGACGAATACACATCAAGGGGCGACCTGTTTCAGCCACGTTTTGCCACAAATCCGGCAGTGACTGTGAAGAACAACAACGATATGTCGCTGATATGGTATACAGTGAATGATGCCAAGTCGTATACAGTGCAGCTGTATGAAGACTATTATTATCAGACTCTCTATACAGAGCTGAATACAGAAGACTCTTTCGTGACTCTTCAAGACCTTCCATATGCAAAGCGTTTTTATGTAAGGGTCAGGAGCAACGCAGCATCGCCTGAGCATAACTCTCAGTGGGCACTGACCGACTTCACGACTGAGGCGCGACCGGACTTCTCACATATCCTGCAGGGTGTGAGCAAGACTGAAATCAACGACAATGATGCCATGATCCGTTGGGTGGTGGATGTCACCAACCCTGCAGACTCATTCAGCATCGTGCCGAAGATGAATCCGGAACTTCCTACCATCTCCGGATATATACCGGCAGAGGCAAAGACTACAGGCGAGATGAAAGTGGAAGGACTTAATCCATCGACTCTCTATAGCGTGAACATCTATGACACATCGAAGCCGCGCCGCTATGATAAGCCTTACAATGAGGTGACATTCCGCACTACGGGTCCGGCAGCCCAGGTGATCCAAGTAGGGGTGACCGACGATCTTTCCGCTATGCTTCTTGCCAACAATGAGGATCCGGAGATACCCGAGGGTACACGCTACGAACTCGAGCCGGGCACAACCTATAATGTGCAGGCATTCTCCATCAGGAAGGGCTTCACCATCGCAGCTCCTAACGAGGGACAACGCCCGATCATCGTGATCAACGGCACTTGGAATGTCTTCAAAGATGCATATCTGAGTGTGTTCTCATTTGAAAATGTGGAATTGAGAAATGCTCTTGCACAGCAGTATTTCATGAATTCAAGCAATCCGTTTACAATCGAAAACGTAAGCTTCACGAATTGTGTATTCCGCAGCATCTATCGCGGTTTCTGGCGTCATCAGGCGTCCACACTGAAGCATATCGAGGCTATCGAGATCGACAATTGCTGGTTTGACCAGTGCGGATGGCAGAGTGGCACCTACGGCACATTTGCATTCGGCTCAGCCGGCAAGGGTGAGATTGGAACCTACGACCAGATTGATGCCATCACTATCCGCAACACCACCTTCAGCCGTGGCGGTTATCAGCAGGATGTGTCTTGGGGATGGGGAAATCTTCTTAACCACAGCACTACCTCCAGCCCGATAGAACTGACTATAGAGAATGTGACATTCTATGATTTCTGCGTCAACCAGCGACTGATTGATATTTCGAATACTGAACGCTCTAATGTGACAATCCGCAATGTCGTGGTGGCTTCTCCGATGGGTGAGTTAATTGCGACCGGCTCAGGCACTAAGACATCATATGACAATAATTATGTGACCAACGACTATAAGCTTGGCGGAAGCAAGATTAAGGCTACGGAGCTTCCTGTTTCGGCGAAGGAGCTGTTTAAGGATCCGGATAATGGAGATTATACAGTGAAGGATAAGGGATCTTTGATCTATTTGACACAGGCCGGGGATCTTCGGTGGATAGAATAAT
>CAYNPB010000086.1:0-10940 GCA_964399005.1 uncultured Sangeribacter sp. | reverse complement strand
GGAATTGGCACCGCATTCACCAACATATACCCCATAATTCCAACTGCCATGAAAAGAAGGGCAAAACCAAAGATAGGGTAGAGGTTACCTATGAGCTTATCCACCGGAAGGAGAGTGGCAAGAATGTAGTAGAGGAAAATGCAGATAGCCCAGAATGTGGCATTGAGATGTTCAGGAGTCAGAGTCGCAAGAAGATTTGCCGGAGTTCTGACGAAGACTGCTATCACCATCACAAGAAGAATGCAGGTGAACACACTCATCACCATTTTTACCTTCTTTCCAAGTTCAGTCCCTACGATCTCAGGAAGCGACTTTCCTCCAAGTCGAAGGGAAATCATGCCCGACATGAAGTCGTGGACTGCTCCGGCAAAGATAGTTCCAAGCACAATCCATAGAAAAGCAGCCGGACCATACATGATGCCCATTATTGCTCCGAAAATTGGACCAACTCCCGCTATGTTGAGAAATTGAATCAGATACACCTTCCATGTAGGCATCTCTACATAGTCAATGCCGTCAGCCATTGTCTTGGCCGGTGTAGGACGTGTGGAATCAGTGCGGAAAACCTTTTCCACAACTCCTCCATAGATAAAATATCCTAAAATTAGCGCTGCAAGCGCGATGATAAAAGATGTCATTTTGTATAGTTGTTGAGTTTTATTGTGTCATTAAGACGAGTTATATTAAATAACGTGACGTTCGGCTAAAAATTACAGACACATCAAGCTATTTTACTCATTCAATTAAAAAATACAATTCCGAACTGTTGGCCCGTCATCGGTCATTATCCAAATCTTTTTGAAATCAAGCCTTGAATACTTAGATTCATTACACAGGTCTTCTTTTTTGATTACAGTTGCACTTGGCCAAGTAGCTCCTGTCCCTTCTATCATGTAAAGACCGTCATGGTCAAACAAAGAGCCCGGTTTGTGTGTGCCGATTGTGCCGTTGCCATTGCTGATCATTCCTATATTTAAGCAATCATAGATATTTCCGAAATGATCCACATACCCAAGTATACCACCGTTATCGCTATTATGCTTATTAAGCACTTCTCCGGTATTCAGGCAATTGTTGATGTAAGAGTCGGGTCCTTCTTCCATAAATCCAAGTACTCCACCCACTTTTGAAGATGGATTCGAAGCATCGATCACCCCTCTATTGATACATCTGTATAATTCCACATTCATCAGGAAGTTTTTCGTGCTGTTGTCAGCATCTTGACCAAGCGAACCGGCTATGCCTCCGACACCCTTATGAGAGGCAGAAGAAGATATTTTAGCGTTGTTTGAATTGTATTGGAGCTTCAACATCGGCTCGGCATATCCAATTATACCCCCAATGCCGGATGCCGCCTCCCTGGCAATATCCGAACTCACAGGTCCGTTGTTGCCACATTTAGCGACGTATACCTGTGCTTTGTCTTTATCTAACGAAGTGTTCAGTACTGCAATGCATTTGCCGATTATGCCACCTACACAATCCACTCCTTTCACTTCTCCTTCATTGAGACATGTTTCAATCGTGGCAGCTGTGAAATTATAGGTGTCGGTGCTGGCAAATGTCTTTTCGTAATAGCCTATAATGCCTCCCGTAGAATTGCCTCCGGTTATGTTTCCATAATTTATGCAATCTTCCACCTCCGCATGATAATCACAGATAATTTTACCGCAGATGCCTCCTACATTCCTGTCGTAAGATGCCGTAATCATGCTCTGCGACATATTGTCCATTACAATATTATGGGCTCCTCTTGTGATGACCAATCCTACTATTCCACCAATATTCCCTTCTCCGAGTCCTATTACCGTGCCTCCTGACACAAGGCCCTGCAGATCTACATCGTCACAATAGCCCACTATTCCTCCGACCTCGCCATTGCCCTTCACAATGCCGCTATATAATGGAGAGAATTCCTTACTTTCGGGTATGATAGCTTTGTCTCCATCCATACTATAATCAAATTCTACCTCACCGATTATAGAGCCTTTTTCTGCTTTCCCTATGAATCCACCTACATTATTAAGTCCTGTCACTTGCATAGTGGAAGAAGTCATATTGAAAATAGCGATGTTCATATCGGTGTTTTTTAAATGACCAATCGCACCTCCGGCATTTTCTTCCTTCACATCGATATTAATTCCAACACGTATTTTCTTTTCGGTGTCTTTGATATCAGCCCCTTCATAATAGCCAAATACACCTCCTCCAGTGTTAATAGCCTCAATACCTGCGGCACTGTCATCGGGTATGATATAGTTAGTCTTGGAGTCTCCGTTTATGACAAGCTTCGCTCCGTCATATAGCTGAAATCTTCCTACGTATCCACCTACTTGGGTATCTCCGGAAACAATTGACGTGACTCTTGCACCCTCAAGTGAGAAATCTGCACCACAATTCAGATTGCCAACAATTCCTCCGATCTTTAGTCCTATGCGGTTTTTACCTCCTACCGGACAATTAACCTCAACATCGCTTATAGAGACTTTCGTATCTTTACCTGTCAGATTTCCGGCAATTCCACCGGTAGCCTCCCCTCCATGATTGCAGATTATTCTGATATCGGCATCCTCCTTGCTTACTATATGCGAAAGTTTAATAGATTTAAATGTCAAATCTCCGTCAGTTGCAGAGCCAATAACTCCTCCCACATTTTCGAATCCCTCGACAGAGAAGTGATAATTGGGTGTGGATATGCCATTAAAGATAATAACTCCACCGTCCGCTTTTCCTACAATTCCACCGACATTGCTGTGAGCGCTAACGCTCATTTCCATCTTGATATTCTCCAAGATTGCCGTTCCGGATTCAATTCTGCCCAAAAGTGCCCCCACATTGTTGGCGTTGTCAGAAATAATTGAGCCCTTCAGTTCTACATCGCTGACGTTTACGTAGCCTAAGCTAACCCCGGCAAGAGAACCGATGTCACTGTAAGTGCCACTGACATTGACTCCGGAGATGCATAGATGGCTTACGTCGGCGCCATCGAGTAAAGTCGGAAAGATTCCGAATCTTGTATCTGCTTCAGGATTTTCCGAGCCGCGATAATAAAGATCTTTCAGAGAGTAGCCACCTCCATCATAATGTCCGGCAAAGGAATATCCGAAATATCCCCTTCCCGGTTTTGTGCTGCTCTGATCCATCAGGGTGATGTCGGCAGTTTGCTTGAAATATACGCCTCGTCCATTCGTCAGTTCATTGTCGCGTAAGTCGTCGAGCAGCATCAGAAAATCTCGCGCAGATCCGATGATGTATGGATCGCTTTCTGTGCCGGAACCTTGGCGTAGGGAAAAAGTAGATTTGGCTTCATCAATGGCCACTACATGTTCATCCTTTATTGTCACTTTCAGCATACCTTCGATTGGCTTATGGTCTCGGTCAGAAAAGGTAAGCAAGTATTCGCCATCGGTAATGGAAGTTGAATCATAGAGATGGATACCACAACGGATATTGTTGGAGTTTTTTGAAAATTCAACTTCGTGTGTCGTAAAGTCATGAAATCCTTTCTTTAGATTTGCATATCCGATGTTGTCTGTCGATTGCAGGATTATCAGAACGGGATCTATGTCAAAGAAACTTATTCTGCTCTCTTCCGAAGGCTCTACTGAGGAATTGGTGTTGAATGGTTCGAATTTGTCAGAGCACGCACCCGATAAAATCAATAGTGCGGCACCGATATTAAGTAATATCTTTTTCATTTAGTTGTATGCTGATCTGTTGAAATTGTTTTATTCACGCATTTCAGAGTGTGCAGGCACCGGGTATTGTAATCCGCTGCCGGTGCTTGTCGAGAGTTTCCATCCCGATTCTCCTCCAGAGGATAAGATCCATGAAGATTCAATATCCTTGAAGATTTTGGCGTCATTTATATACGCTCCATCCACTTCTGCCAATTCCGGCACTACCCACTGATAGTGTGGAGTATATGCATCATTCGCTCCGTCTATTCTGACTATTGACGTTCCGGAAGCATCGTATGTGGCATTATATCTTTTCCAACCGGTCCCTGCACTGAGGCATCTGTGCACCTGCACTCCGGTTCCGCAGTGAGAGGCGAGAGGATATTCATTCCCTTTCCCACATCCTACATTAAGACAATCTCGCATTATTGTTCTGTCTTGAAGCGCTCCTGCCAATCCTCCGGCATGATTATTGCCGGTGATATCTCCGCTGTTGACACACTGAGAAATAATGGCAACATTGGCTTCAAATTCTGTGCATGTCTTCACTATGGCATTCACGCCTCCTACGATGCTAATCGCACATCCTGCCACAAGGAAAGCTGTGGCAGCCCCACCTGAGAGAACTGTCGCACCTATAGTCGCTACAGTCCCGGCCACAAGACATACACCACCGATACATTGGTGCACGATTTCTTTCGTATGTTCAGCTTTTTCATTTTCCTCCATTCTCTCGAGGCGAACTTCGTTCATTGTGTCGTTGAAGACATCGTCATTTCCATCTGTACCGTACCATTCGGCAAACTCGGTCACGAAACCGCTTCGAGTGGCATATAATTGTTCCTCGGATAAGCCTGAGAGCTTGTAGTTGGCTTTGTTTCCTCTGATCTCCTTAAGATCACGATTAATCTCATTGGCAAGATCCAGTGTCAGTGTCTTGATGGCAAGGGATACTTCTTCGGAAGTCTCACCGGATAATATTTCATACATCGAATCCCCCCAAAGCACCACATCTGTAGCATGAAGAAGCATGTCGAATGAGAATTCTCCGTATTTTAATACGAGTGAAAGGGCATGTAGCGACTCTTCTACGGCGTGTTCGGCAATCGAAATACAGGGGCCTACAATTGCCATAGCAATCTCAGCAGCTCCCACCACGCATTCTGCAATGTTCATCGCAGTCCACTTCCTTGGGTCGCCGACTTCGCCGACTATACCGCCAATATAGTTACCTGTATTGTTGATTATATTCCCATGATTGCCACAGTAGTGGATTACGGTATTATTGCCTGAAAGACCAACTATCCCTGCCGTATGATTGCCGGTAGCGCTTATCTCTCCATAATTATCATTAAGTGCTATTGATGCAAAGGTGGTTTTCCCTACGATTCCGGCGACGCAGTCCTTACCTGTCACATTTCCTGTATTGATAGCGTTGTGGGCCACTGCAATTGATGTGTTGCCGGCAATTCCTCCTACGTAGGAGTCACCGGTGACATTCCCTTTGTTGATAACTCCGTAAGTGCCAATCTGGCTCTCACCACAGATGCCGCCTACAAAAAGATTCCCGTCGACGTCAGCATAATTTGAGCAATATCGGAATGCTGCATTGTTGTAAATGAATCCGGTATTGGCATCTCCGGTCACTCTGCAGCTTCCCAAGAGTCCTCCTACGCCATCTACCCCTTTTATAGGGGAATGATTGCTGCAGCCTGTGATGAATGACATGCCTGATCCTCCGATGATACCTCCGGTTCCTGTGGCTGCATTATTGCTGTCGCCGGATGAATAGCGTGTCCCTCCATTGATTTCGGCATAGTTATTGCAAGATGTGGCATAGACTGTATCGCATGATCCAATGATACCTCCGGCTCCTGAGAATCCACTTGTTATTCGTCCTGAATTACTGCAATTATTAATTGATGAAAGCGAATAGGCAGCTCCTGATCCAATTATGCCCCCAATATTATAGTCTCCACTTACAGTCGTGTTTTCATTGTGACACTCGTAGAGCATTATCTTCGAATTCATGTCGATAGTGCCAAGGATGCCACCGATAGCAAGAGATCCGTCTGATCCACTTACTTTGCTGTTTACTACACGGCAATTTGTGATTTCAGATCGGTCACGAAGTCCTCCTGAAGTTATGGCAGCTCCAACTACACTGCCGACCGCATAATTCCCCGAGAATTCGCTGTTAGTAATCTTTACTCCGTCAATTTTTGCACGATGTATATAGCCAAATAGGCCGATAGCAGGAGATTTTTCGCGAAGACTCCATATATTGCTTAGTGTTCCGCCTGAGTAGTTGCTTCGGAAAGGGAGATTGACATCATTGCCGATTGGTTCCCAACCATATCGATGGTCAGTGAAGAAGCAAGCATCATCCATATCGATGTCTACGATCTGGCGTATGTAGGTGTCTTCAGTGAAGAGGGAATTGGTAGCATCGCTGTTCACTTTATGGGCAAGAGTCATCAGATGATCGTAGCTGCTTACTATGTAAGGATTTTCTTTTGAGCCTGAGCCTGAAAGTCCTATTTGAGGATTATAAGGGCTTGTGACAGAGACGCCATTATTATCAGCCGTAATACTGCACCCAAGGCCAAACTGACGCTTCTCAATCGTTTTTTTACCATCTTCTGTTACTATTGGGTCGATTGAATATTCAAGGTAAAGAAGCGTGTAGTCACCTTCCTTTAATCCTGTAGTCAGATTGAAGGTAGATTTCCCTTGTGAGCGGGAGTGAGTGCATTTTCTGGAGATGACACTGTTGTCTGGAGCAAGAATCTTGACATCGCAGTCGCTGGCGTCGAAATCGTCAGTTTCGTGGGTAAGGAAAAACTCGCGGATTCTTCCTTCGAAGTTGTCAATGCCGGGATAGTCCGGTGCCTCTGGTTCATTAGTTGTATCGCTGCATGCCGAAAGGCACATCAGCATACAAATTGAAAAAAGCAATGGACAATAATTTTTTTTCTTTATCATTTTTATTAATCGTTTCAGAGGATTTTGCGAATATTGAGTCATTTTGGTGTGCCGTTGGGAGTTGGGTCAGTGACTACTACCGGTTTGCGGTAGACCCCTTCCATAAGTCGCGTGAGATTTTCTACAGCATCTTTGCGGGCTTTCTTGACAGTTCCATTGCTGTAGAGCCGTCGGATTGCTTTAGCTTTTAGCTTGCTTTTCACTCGGTTTTCTTCTGCGGCAGTAAACTTATTGCTTCTTATTATAGCCATTGGCCCTATTGCCTTTGTGTCGATCACTTCCCATGCGTTTTTCTCATCCGATTCGTACACTTCTACAATCTCTCTCGGGAGTATGATTCTGACAGTGTCGCCGGAGTCATCGACGTTGAGGTGTTCCATGTCGAAAGTGATGCTTCCGGTCTGTTTTTGCACGGCAAACATTACCTTTGAATTGACCGTATCGAGCACCGACACTTCATTATAAATCTCCATAGAGCATAGCCGTGCCATTTCCTTGACATCTCCCGGTTTCGTAGGTAGCACTTCAATCTCCTCCGGTCGCTGGAAATACCTATACAGTTGCCAGCCAAGGAAAGCGATGGCAACCGCCAAGATAAGAAGAATTAAATATTTAAGTGCCTTAATCATATTTATTATAACGGAAGTCTCCTCCGTCTATTGTCTCATCACTGAAAGTGATAAAAGCAGTATATCCTGCATTTTTGAAAAGAGTCTCGAAATAGGAGCGTGCTTTACGCCTCGCTGTCTCTTCGAGCTTCCTTTTGTATTCCGGATTCCCTTCGAGTTCTTTCTTCAGGTCGGCACTCGCTTTTTCTTTCATCTTCGCACGTTCCTTGGAGTCGATTTCCGTTCGGAACATTCCTACATTCTCATATTCCTTTTTCATCTCCATATCCCGGCCTGCTACCTCGATGTTGACGGGAGGAAGAGTCACTTTTACAGTCTTATTTTCCTCATCAAACTCCATATTCTCCGGCTCAAATTGATAAAGGTCAATATAAGCCTTAAGATATGTGTCAAAAGAATACACTGCAATTCGTTTTCCGACTTTGTACCAATCCGTGCGCTCAGTCTTGACAGTTTTCGTCACGGCCATCGAAGCGAATTCCATCTTATTGACATGCCTTATTTCCTCATATAATGCCGTATGATCAGGAGCCTGCTTCTTACTACAGCTTCCCGACATTAAAATGAATAAGAAAATAAGCGACTTTTTCCAAATATTGTTCATATTAAGGTTCTGATTTACCTACGGTGGATTCCAAGAGGTGCTAAATTTAAATTTTCTCAATGATCCAATTGTCAAGTGATCTGGTTTCTGTCAGAAAATTAGCTCCAATTATGAATACAGTCCTTGTGTCCGCCTCGAATGGAATAGCATATCCTTTCTCGAGAATTTGATCAATTGCTTCTTTAGGAGTGCCATTTATCTTAAACTCGAAGATATAGACAAAATTTCGAGTCAGTATTTGCATGTCGCATCTTCCTGCCGCTGAATGCACTTCTGTATTGACAGCGAGTCCAAGCATCTTGCATGCAATTGCCATCATATTCTGGAAATGAATCTCTTTGTTTTTTTCCGGTTCAGAATTTGTGTCGGCAAATAGGCTCTTCATACTTCGCATGAAATCTTCAGGTCTCCCTTCATTGATATCCATGACGCATTTTCGAAGATTAAAGGTTGAATTGCCATCAGTTGTGCGGAAGAAGCGTCTTGACAGCGATTCCCAAAAGGCAGCATTTACTTCATTGTTTGGGAATCCAAGAACATATTCTTTAGGTGCATTTCCAAACCCTAAGCCTGGAAGAGTAGCTTTGATTGTCAGATATCCGGATTGATAAAGAAGAGGGACTATATCGTATTCGATATTTGCGATATCACCAAGTTCAATTTCCGATCTCTCAGCACCTTCAAGATTATCAAGTCTATAAGGTTTCTTTTCAATTAGTTTTATGAGATAATTAGGAGACCCACTCTGATACCAATAACTTCCGATCTGTCCGTCATTGAAAGCGTTGAGTACACTGAAGGGATTGTAGACAAATTCTTTGGTATCTGAGAAATGATAGCCGTCATACATCACCTTGAAAATATTCCAAGCTTCTTCAGTTGATATTTCATTTTCTAATGCAAATTGGGAAATTGAGTCTTTGAATGAATCATGAAATTCCGATTCAGTAATGCCACAGATACCATTGAATTTTGGGAGCATGGAAATGTCGCGGAGATTATTGATGCCACTGAATACGGAAACCTTACCGAATTTAGTGATTCCTGTGAGCATGGCGAATTTGATATATTCGTCGCAAGACTTAATCACAGAGTAGAATCCGCGGAGTGCGGATTTCATTGCTTCTGTCTTTTCATTGTCATGAAGCAAATCAAGTATCGGTTTGTCATACTCGTCTATGAGAATAACAACTTGTTTTCCTGTCTTTTGATAAGCATCAATTATTAGTTCTCTAAATTTAATGGCGAAACTATTGTCAGAATGGAGATTATTTTCTTTTTCAATAATGTTCAAATAGCTGTCTACGTGTTGGATCAGATCTTCCGGAGTTTCCAAATGTCCACCGCTCATGTCAAAGTGAAATATCGGGTATGACTTCCATTCGGATTCCAATTCAGCTATCTTTAATCCGTAAAAGAGTTCTTTCTTTCCTTCAAAGTAGGCTTCTATAGTAGACATAAGAAGACTTTTACCAAACCGGCGAGGCCTGCTGAGGAATACGTACTTGCTTGAATCTAATAAATTATATATGTATTCAGTCTTATCCACATATAGATATCCTTTTGTGATTATCTCTGAAAAAGTCTGTATTCCAACCGGGTATTTTATCCTTTTTGTCATATTTTGCCTCTTTTACGCAAAATTAATAAATTGTTTTGATAAACGAACAATTTTACGAATTGTTTTTCGATATAAATTTCGTGATAGAAAAGAAGGATGACGCATCGCCATCCTTCTTAGATACAAAATCAAGGTGTCTTGATGATTTTATTTCACCATTATTTTGCGTGTTTTCGATCCTTGACGGACAATATAGAGTCCGGCCGGGAGAGAAGAAAGTTCAGCAGAAGAAACTCCGCAAGCTACCTGCACTCCATTAAGATTGTAGACGTCTACAAGAGCAGAACTGTCTCCGGAAATACTTTCAACCGCATTGTCTTCATCGTCTGTAATTTCTCTGAAATCAGAGAAATAAGACCAACCCTCAGCAGACCTATAAGCCTCCTTACTACCTTGGGGAACATATATTACAGCATCCTTAGGAACTTCTACAAATACTCCAACTTTAATCTCTTGCGGAGCAGGATTCAAATCAATAATTTTTTTAAGTTTTGAACATTTCTCAAAAAGGAACTCTTCAAATATGCTTACATTTTCCGAGATGATCGCAGATTCAAGACTTCTGCAATATGAGAAAGCACTCTTACCTATACTTGTCACTGAGTTGGGGATATCGACAGAAGTTAGATTTCTGCAACTGTCAAAAGCAGACTCACCAATACTTTCCACCGAGTTGGGGATAGTGACTGAAGTCAGATTGTCGCAATATTCGAAGGCATACGCACCAATGCTTGTCACAGAAGCAGGAATATTATATTCTGTTTCCGGTCTGCCACACGGGAATTGAATTAATTCGGTTTTTTCTTTGTTGTAAAGGATTCCATCGACAGAAACATAGTGTTCATTTCCCTCCTCTACAATTATGTTTATTAGATGTCTGCAAAGGGCTAACGGACCCTTCCCAATACTTGTCACGGAGTTAGGGATGGTTATTGAGGTGAGACTGCCGCAAGCATTAAAAGCCATATCTCCAATACTTGTCACAGAGTTGGGTATAGTGATTGACTCAAGGATATTGCAATCGGCAAAAGCTTCGGATCCTATGCCTATTACAGAAAATTCGATATTGTCATATTTCACTGTTGATGGGATATTAACATCTCCCATATAAACTTCATCACCATAAGTTACCTCACAAGTCTTATCTTCCTGGGATATGACAGAATAATACAATCCGTCAACCTCAAAATCATAAGCGGTTGAGGAAATTGTCACCCATAGCAATGATATGAGCAACCAAGTTTTTTTAGAGAAAATTTTCATGCCGTTAAGATTGAATGTTTGTGATTACGTCATAGCGAACTCGACATCTTCGTCCGGGAATTCCGGCTTTTTCTGAAAGTAACCGTTTACTATCCATATTATTATATTCATAGCCGCCGGACTCACCTCATTGGCATTAGTATATAAAAAAGAGCGTG
>CAYNPB010000085.1:1629-11031 GCA_964399005.1 uncultured Sangeribacter sp. | reverse complement strand
TGCGTAATGCGAAAGATAGATAAAAGAATTATTATATATTGATGAGTGAAGTGAAGAATATCGGAGTGTTGGGATCTACCGGGAGTATCGGAACCCAGACTCTTGACATAATAGCAGAGTATCCGGAACTATTCCGGACTTCTGTATTGACTGCAAGGCGACAATGGCAATTACTTGCAGAGCAGGCTCTAAGATACCGACCGGACTTGGTGGTGATCGGAGAAGAGGAGTATTACGCTCCCCTGCGCGAAGCACTGAAAGGGAGCGGCATCGAGGTCGCGGCAGGAAAGAAGGCGATTGAAGAAGCTGCTGCACACCCTAAGACAGACACCGTAGTGACGGCTATGGTGGGATATAGCGGTTTGCTTCCGACTATTTCGGCAATCAAGGCGGGAAAAACCATAGCCCTATCCAATAAGGAGACTCTCGTAGTGGCCGGAGAATTTATCACAAAGCTCTGCAAGGAGCATGGAGTGGCGATAGTGCCAGTAGACAGTGAGCATTCGGCCATTTTCCAATGTCTTGTAGGAGAGAATCGGGAAGAGATGAGAAAGATAATACTCACTGCAAGTGGGGGTCCCTTCAGGAAACTTTCGAAGGAGCAATTGGCAAATGTCACTCCGGCGGATGCCCTTAAGCATCCCAATTGGGATATGGGCGCGAAGGTGACCATCGACTCGGCCTCAATGATGAACAAGGGATTTGAGATGATCGAAGCGCGCTGGCTATTCGATTGCGCACCGGATCAGATTGAGGTGGCAGTGCATCCTCAGTCGATAGTGCATTCGATGGTGGAGTATCAGGATGGAAGTGTGAAGGCTCAACTTGGAGTGCCGGATATGCACACACCGATACGCTATGCCCTCTCCTATCCCAAACGACTGAAGACCGAAGCTCGCCCGATGAGGCTTGAAGACTATATGACACTGACATTCGAGCGTCCTGACATGGAAAAATTTCCACTTTTAGGGTATGCTTTCGATGCGATCAGAAAAGGGGGAACGATGCCTTGCATACTTAATGCAGCTAATGAAATTGCAGTGCAGGCATTTCTTGAGGGGCGGATCCGCTTTACGGATATGCCGGTCATAGCCCGCAAGACGATGGAGGCGACTCCTTGGAGCAAGGAGACGGATTTGGAAACGCTGGTAGCGACTAATACGGAAGCTCGAGGGATTGCGGAAGGTTTTATCGGAGTTTTATAACGATTGGAGAGACTCTACTCCCATACTTAGGCGGACGCACGAGCCGTGCGTCCCTACCAGAGGACGGAGCTCTTGAATTTGGGAATATTGTAATTTTAAATTAAATGATATAATTATTTTGGAAACGTTTTGGATAAAGGCGGCGCAGCTTGTGCTTGCACTCGCCATTCTGATTATCATACATGAATTCGGGCACTTTCTATTTGCCCGCATTTTCGGCATCAGAGTAGAGAAGTTTTATATTTTCTTCGACCCCTGGAAGGAACTTTTCAAATGGAAACCGGGGAAATATATAGGGGGATTAGGGAAACAGAAGAATCTCTCCAAATCGGATGAGGGAGCTGAGGAAGAAGCTGCCAAGGCTGAGGATGAAGGGAAGAAGAAATCCAAATTCTGGAGCGATACGGAGTATGGCATCGGTTGGATTCCACTTGGAGGCTATTGCAAGATCTCAGGCATGATCGACGAATCGATGGACACCGAACAGATGAAGCAACCTGCCAAGCCCTACGAATTCCGGAGCAAGCCGGCATGGCAACGTCTGCTCGTCATGATAGCCGGCGTGCTTTTCAATTTCTTGCTTGCCATCCTCATCTATGCCGGCATCGTGTATGCGACAGGTGAGAAATACGTGGCATTGAACGACGCCAAGATGGGCTTGGAATTCAGTCAGGCCGCTCAAAATGTCGGATTCAGAAACGGCGATATTCCAATCTCTGCCGACGGAGAGACGCTTGACAACATCCCTACCGAAGACCGCCTGAAGATATTGCAGGCAAAAGAAGTGAAGGTGCTTCGCGATGGTAAGGAAGTGAGCATCAACATTCCCGAGACTTTCATCTTTGATCTTGACAAGGAGCTGAAAGATGAGAACACAATGATCAACTTCTTCACCTACCGCATACCTACACGCATCACTCAGGTGATGCCGGGAGAGGGAGCAGCCAAAGCCGGCATACTGGAGGGAGACGAGGTGATCGCCATCAATGGAAAAGAGACAGCATCTCTGACAGAGTTTCTTGCCGCCCTTCCGGGTCATGAAAACAGCGACATCGATGTGACAGTGGTACGCACCGGCGAAGCCGCCAATGATACGCTCACGCTTCCGGTGAAACTATCAGATAACTCCAAGATGGGCGTAGGACTGGAGACTAATCCGGCAGCCTTCTTCAACGTCAAGGAGAAGAAATATAATTTGCTGACATCCGTGCCGCGAGGAATCGAGATGGGAGTAGACAGACTGACGAGCTACGCCAAGAGCATGAAGCTTGTGTTCACGAAGGAGGGAGCAAAGTCAGTAGGTGGTTTTGGAGCGATCGGCAGTATCTTCCCGGAATCGTGGGATTGGATAGCATTCTGGAATATCGCTGCCTTCCTTTCCGTGGCACTTGCATTCATGAACATACTCCCGATACCGGCTCTTGACGGAGGGCATGTACTTTTCCTTCTATATGAAGTGATATTCCGCCGTAAGCCGTCGGAGAAGTTTATGGAGTATGCGCAGATGACCGGTATGGTGCTTTTGATAGCGCTGCTCATATATGCGAATGGAATGGATATAGTCCGATTCTTTTTTAAGTGATTTTGTATGAAAGAGATTATATTGAAGAAGGGGAAGGAGGAGAGTATCCTCAGGCATCATCCTTGGGTGTTTTCGGGTGCTATCGGAAAACTTCCGGAAGGTCTGGAAGAGGGGGATATGGCAGTGGTGAAAGGAGCCGACGGCAGAGTGCTTGGCATCGGACACTATCAGATAGGGTCGATAGCGGTGCGACTGCTTGAATTTGGCACCGACACGCTTCCTGAAGACTTCTTCCATAAACGCTTGGAGGCTGCTTTCCGACTGCGCCAGACACTTGGATTGATAAGGGAAGACAATAATTGCTTTCGCCTTGTGCATGGAGAAGGGGACTTCTTGCCGGGCCTCGTCATAGATATCTATGGAGACACGGCAGTGCTTCAGGCACATAGCCCCGGTATGCACTTCGAACGCCGGCGCATTGCCGAGGCTTTGATAGCGATTCCGGATGCACGAATCCGCAATGTCTACTATAAGAGCGAGACCACTCTCCCCTATAAAGCCAACCTTGACCCTGAGAATGAGTATTTGGTGGGGGGCTACGAAGGTAACATCGCAATTGAAAACGGTCTGCAATTCAACATTGACTGGCTTCGTGGTCAGAAGACCGGATTTTTCGTTGACCAAAGGGAAAACAGAGCATTATTGGAGAAATTCGCGAAGGGAAGGAAAGTGCTCAATATGTTTTGCTATACCGGAGGATTCTCTGTATATGCCATGCGTGGAGGAGCTGAGAGTGTAGTGTCGGTAGACTCTTCATCTAAAGCTGCTGCCCTTACGGATGCCAACATAGAGCTTAACTTCCCGGGGGACCCACGACATAAGACATATGCAGTGGATGCTTTCAAATATCTGAACGATATGCCTGACAAGGAGTATGATCTCATTATCCTCGACCCGCCGGCGTTCGCGAAGCATCGCTCGGCGCTGAAGAATGGGCTTATCGGCTACCGGAAGCTCAACACGAAGGCTTTTGAGAAGATCAAACCGGGAGGGGTGCTATTCACATTCTCATGCTCGCAGGTAGTGACACGCGAGGCGTTCAGGCTCGCGGTGTTCAGTGCTGCGGCTAAGAGCGGGAGGAAAGTCAGGATACTTCATCAATTGACACAGCCGGCAGATCATCCAATAGATATATCGCATCCTGAGGGAGAGTATCTTAAGGGATTGGTGCTTTATGTGGAGTAATTCACTAATGCATAATGCATAATTCATAATGCATAATTTACTCAACATATCTCACGCAGAGAGCGCAGAGGAGCAGAGGGTTCTATTGATGAAGCTTCGCGACTCGGATATTACAAGCTCGCAAAGCATAACGGGCTGCTTCGCATCGCCCGGAGAGCGCAGAGAATTAGCGCAGTTCCTGCGCTTTGGGATTGCAAATCAAGATATTTAAACAAGCTAAAGTTAAAATAATTGAATATATTAGCTGACCTATATATAGAACGACTTATGATAAATTATAAAACTTTGGTGGCTGGAGGGGCTTTGCTTCTCGGGTCGATTACAGCAATGGGAAAGGAAAATCCGAATTTTGACTATAAGGTAGACAGATTTGCTGACATAGAAGTGCTTCGGTATGAAGTGCCGGGATTTGATCAGCTTACGCTTCAGCAGAAGGAGATGCTGTATTATCTGTCGGAGGCAGCCCAGTGGGGCCGCGATATCATTTGGGACCAAAACGGTCGCAATAATCTCAAACTTCGCCGCATCTTGGAGAAAATCTATCAGAAATATGATGGCGACAAGAATTCGGCAGACTGGAAGGGATTTGAGAAGTATATGAAGCAGGTATGGTTTGGCAATGGCCCGCACCATCACTACTCCAACGATAAATTCAAGCCTGAATTCTCAGAGGCATTCTTCGATGAGCGAGTAAGCAAACTCTGCAAGCACTGCGTAGGGGCAGCCGACGACAATGAGAGAGCGGAGATTGTGGCAGAAATCAAGAAATATATCTTTGATCCTACCTACATGCCCAAGAAAGTGAGCCTTGACTCAACAGGAGATGTGGTAGCCAATTCGAGCGTCAACATGTATGACGGTGTCACTCAGGAGGAAGTGGAGGCATATTTCGCCGCCATAAAAAAGCCCAACGACCCGACTCCCATTTCTTATGGACTGAACTCAAAGCTCGTAAAGGATAAGAACGGCAACCTCGTAGAGGAGAAATATTATCTCAATGGCCTCTATGGGGAAGCAATCCGCAACATCATCTATTGGCTTGACAAGGCCAAGAGTGTGGCTGAAAACGATGCTCAGCGCGCATACATCACCAAGCTTATCGACTACTATATCACCGGCGATCTCAAGCTCTTTGACGAGTATTCCATACTCTGGGCAGAGGATACGGATTCAGATGTAGACTTCGTGAATGGTTTCATAGAGAGCTACAACGATCCCTTAGGGATGACCGGAAGCTGGGAAAGCTATGTCAATTTCCGGAACCGTGAGAGCACAAAGCGCACCAAGATAATCTCAGACAATGCACAGTGGTTTGAAGATAATGCCCCAATCGACCCGCAATATCGCAAACCTCACGTGAAAGGGGTTTCAGCAAAAGCCATCAATGCCGTAATGCTTGCCGGGGACGCTTATCCTGCCACAGCCATCGGTATCAATCTTCCGAATGCAGACTGGATCCGCGCGCAGCATGGCAGCAAATCCGTGACAATCGAAAATATCACGGAGGCTTATGCAGAGGCAAGCAAGGGGAACGGATTCAGAGAGGAATTCGTGATCGATGCTCCGACACGCGAACTGATGGACAAGTATCTCTATCAGACAGATATGCTTCACACCGACCTTCATGAATGCCTCGGGCATGCTTCCGGACAGCTTGCTCCCGGCACTGATCCGGATGCACTGAAAGAAAACGGAAGCACACTCGAGGAAGCACGTGCAGACCTCTTCGCACTCTACTATCTTGCAGATCCGAAGCTTGTAGAACTCGGTATTCTCTCCGACCCGGAAGCATACAAAGCCGAATACTATCAGCAGATGATGAATGGACTCATGACTCAGCTCAACCGTATCGAGCTCGGCAACGACGTGGAGGAAGCTCATATGCGCGACCGCCAGCTCATCGCAGCGTGGGTGCTCGACCATGCAAAGAAATCAAAGGCTGTAGAGCTTGTGAAGAAAGGGGGCAAGACATATCTCAAGATCAACGACTACAAGGAGCTACGCAATCTCTTCGGCCAGCTTCTGAAAGAGATACAGAGAATCAAGTCGACCGGAAATTATAAGGCCGGGAATGACCTGATACAGAAATATGCAGTGAAAATCGACCCGAAACTCCATAAGGAAGTGCTTCAGCGATTCTCCACACTCGACATTCCTCCTTACAGAGGATTTGTCAATCCGGTATATGTGCCAGAATATGACAAGGATGGCAATATCACGGATGTGAAGATCACTTACACTGAGAGCTATCCGGAGCAGATGTTGCGTCTTAGCAAGAAATATTCGGCACTCTCTAAATAATGCATAATGCATAATGCATAATTCATAATCTTTGGTTAATGCATAATGCATAATTGGCTTCGCCCAAGCTAAAGCAAGTCATAATGCATAATTATTTTTTGGTAGAAATTTTTAATTCAAATTTTATATGGATGTGGGAGAGTTGGGCTTGAATGGAGCGATACGGAAGGAATTTTATGCCTTGCGTAATGGTATGATAGCCGATACACTCAGGAAAGGGGGGCTGGAGCAGAAGTATATCTTCGGGCTTCAGCTCCCACAAATAAAAGATATTGCCGAGAGATTTCGACCTGAATCGGAGGCAGAGGCAGCTTCCACAGCCCGCACACTCTGGAGCGACCGGCAATGCAGGGAGGCAAGACTTCTTGCATGCCATCTGATGCCTCCGGCGCTTCTTTCCAAAGAAGAAACTCTGCAATGGGGTGAGGATGTGGCGACAAGAGAGGAAGCTGACATCCTTGCATTCCGACTTCTCAGGTATGTGCCACATGCCGGAGTGGTCGCTGAAATTTTGGAGGATTCAGACAATCCTCTTAAGAGATACACAGCTACCGCCATAAGGCGGTTTTTATGATAAAACCTGACCATCATGAAACTCAATCTTAAATCAACATTGCTCGCAGCCGGAGCATTCCTCGCGATGCTCATGCCGATTACCGTGTCGGGAGCTGAAAAGACTGCGGCACAGGGTAAATTTGAAGCCGGCAACGGAACATTCCTGCTCAATGGGGAACCATACGTAGTGAAAGCAGCTGAATTGCACTATCCCCGAATACCAAGACCTTACTGGGACCAGAGGATCAAGCTCTGCAAGGCTCTTGGCATGAACACCATATGCCTCTACACTTTTTGGAACTCACACGAGCCGAAGGAAGGGGAATTTGACTTCACGGGACAGAATGATCTGCGGGAGTTCATAAAGCTATGTGAAGCCAACGACATGAAAGTGATCTTACGTCCGGGACCGTATGTATGCGCAGAATGGGAAATGGGTGGGCTACCGTGGTGGCTTCTTAAGAAGAAAGACATCAAGCTGAGGGAGAATGACCCCTATTTCTTAGAGCGCGTCGACAAATTCCAGAAAGCAGTGGCTGAACAGGTAGGAGACCTGACCATAGCCGATGGAGGACCAATCATCATGGTGCAGGTGGAGAATGAATATGGGTCGTATGGAACGGACAAACCCTATGTAGCCAATATCCGCGATATGCTCCGCAAGAATTTTGGAGATAATGTCACACTCTTTCAGTGCGACTGGTCGTCAAACTTCACCAACAACGGACTTGACGACCTGATATGGACGATGAATTTCGGCACAGGAGCCAACATCGACCAGCAGTTTGCCAAGCTAAAGGAATTGCGTCCGGAAAGTCCGCTGATGTGTTCTGAATTTTGGAGCGGATGGTTTGACAAATGGGGTGCCAATCATGAGACCCGACCATCGGAAAATATGATTGCCGGCATCGACGAGATGCTCTCGAAAGGAATCTCATTCAGCCTCTATATGACGCATGGAGGCACCAACTGGGGGCATTGGGCAGGCGCCAACTCACCGGGATTTGCACCGGACGTGACATCTTACGACTATGACGCCCCTATCAGCGAGAGTGGACAGATCACACCGAAATATATGGATCTGCGCAAGACCCTTGCCAAGTATTATGACGGCAAGAAAATGCCGGCTATCCCCCCTACGATAAAACCTATCGAGGTAAAGGAATTCCAATTTGAGACAGTAGCTCCTCTCTTCGCAAATCTTCCCGAAGGGAAGAAGAGCCGCGACATCAAGAGCATGGAAGAATTTGACCAGGGCTTCGGAAGTATCCTCTACCGCACGACACTACCGGAACTTAAGAATGGCGGGATACTTACCATCAACGAACCGCATGACTATGTGCAGGTGTTTGTTGATGACAAGTATGTAGGGACAGTAGACAGGAGATTAGGGGAAAAGAATGTGTTGCTTCCTGCTTGCTCCAAAGATGCGAGATTGGATATTCTTGTAGAGGCGATGGGACGCATCAATTTCGGACGCGCCATAAAGGATTTTAAGGGTATCACCGACAAGGTGACAGTGACTGAAGAGCGAAACGGCTATTCCTTCACTTGCGACTTGAAAAACTGGGAAGTGTTTAACCTCGAAGACACCGAAGAATTCTATGACTCTATGGAATTCCTACCTATCGGAGCATTTTCTCCGGGAGAGGATGGACGACTTCCGCGAGGTGTATATCGGGGAACTTTTAATGTCAGCAAACCCTCTGACACATTCCTTGACTTCGAGACTTGGGGTAAAGGGCTCGTCTACGTCAACGGACATCCGTTGGGACGCATCTGGGAGATTGGTCCGCAGCAGACTCTCTATATGCCCGGGTGCTGGCTAAAGAAGGGTGAGAATGAGATAATGGTATTCGACATCTTAGGTCCGAAAGAGGCCAAATCGGTAGGCCTTAAGGAGCCAAAGCTTGATAATCTCCATGTAAATAAGCCTGCGACTCATCGCAAAAAGGGTGAGAATCTTGATTTGAACGGTGAGAAACCGGTAATTTCAGCTTCGTTTGAGCCAGGAAATGGATGGCAGGAGTTTAAGTTTGCGGCTCCGGAAGAAGGGCGCTATCTCTGCCTTGAAGCCATTAACTCACTTGATGGGAAGGAAGTAGCCTCCATAGCTGAGCTTTATGTGCTTGATGAGGAAGGCAACCGACTGACACGTGAGCCGTGGACTGTGTATTATGCCGACAGCGAAGACACAAAGCGGAATAACTGTGCAGGCGACAAGGTGTTTGACCTTCAGGAGTCTACTTACTGGAGCACTGCGAAGGGTGTGGCATTCCCACATTACCTTGTCATAGACCTTGGAAGCGAGAAGAAAATATCCGGCATTCAGTATCTGCCTCGCATGGAGAGCAGTGTGCCGGGTGGAATCAAGGACTTCAAGGTGTATGTTAGTCTGAATGAGTTTAAGAAATAAAGACACTCTAATCGCCTCTACGAGGCAATTTAATAATGCATAATTCATAATCTTTTGTTAATGCATTATGAATTGTGAATTATGAATTATGCATTATATACTTATAGACCTTGGAAGCGAGAAGAAAATATCCGGCATTCAGTATCTGCCTCGCATGG
>CAYNPB010000085.1:0-1529 GCA_964399005.1 uncultured Sangeribacter sp. | reverse complement strand
ATCTTTTGTTAATGCATTATGAATTGTGAATTATGAATTATGCATTATATACTTAGTAGGGGATTAGGGAGAAGCGGTTGCCGGGGAGGCGTTCGATGATTCCGTCGAATTCCATTTCTCCGAGCGAAGCCATCAAATCATGGATTGGCAAGCCGGTTCTATCACGCAAGGCATCTACGGGCATCGGCTCACTACTGAAGCGGAGTGCATCGTAGATGCTTTTCTCATTCCCCATGAGTTCGGGGAATAGATCACGCTGTTTAGGAGCAGTCTTGACGGCTTTTGGTTGCCATCCAAGCATAGATATCATTTCGGATGCAGAACCGGCCATAATGGCTTTCTGGCTTCGAATAAGCCTATTGCAACCGGCACTCATCTCATCGCCTATTCTTCCCGGGAGAGCAAGCAGTTCGCGACCATATGAAGACGCCACGGCCGCAGTAGACATAGCCCCACCCTTCTCGGCGGATTCAGCTACGAGCACGGCATCTGTCATCGTAGCCACGATTCGGTTGCGCTCCAAGAAACGGCTTCTATAGGGAGTGACACCGGAAGGATATTCCGATACAATGGCTCCCCCTGCTGCAATAATACGTCGCGCAAGGTCGCGATTGACTGCAGGATATATGGTGTTGAGGCCGTGAGCCACGACTGCTATCGTAGGCAATCCTGCCTTAAGAGCAGCCTCATGAGCGGCAGAGTCTATGCCAAGAGCGAGACCGCTGACTATGACGAGATCAGGGAAATAGGGAGCCATATCCTCTACAAGAGAGGCTACATATCTCATGCCATAGGATGTGGCGTGACGCGTGCCAACGATGCTGAACATATTCTCTGCATTCAGGTCGGCATCCCCAAGCCTAAATAAAGTAAGGGGTGCCTTATCATTGTCGGCGAGGCGGGAGGGATAGTCTTCATCCGTGATGGAAAAAGAGCGGATGCCATGTCGCTCCATGAATTCAGACTCTTTCTTTGCCTTGAAAAGAGCCTCATCGCGTATCATCTTATCCAAGAGAGGTGCATTTCTTATTCCTAATCTTGCTGAGAGTTCAACTTGTGAGGCAGAGAAATACTCCTCTACAGATACACCGGATTGCTCCATATGGCGCACAAAAGATGCGTCCGTGCCGGGCACGAACGAAAGAGCCATACCGAGAAATCTATGAGAGTCCACTGTCAGTTGATATATTTAGCGAAGATTTTAGCCAATTCGTCGCCACGGGAGAGTTTGCCGTTCTTAAGCACCACGACATTTACAAGCCCCTGACACACGAGTTCTCCACCGGGACGCATAATATCCTGATGGAAAATGAAGCGTGGACCCTTCCTTTCGAGGCGGAGACAGGAAAGGAATGTCTCATTGCCACGAAGAGATGAGATATATTCAATCTCAACCTTGCGGACTACAGCATCGATGCCTTGATTGTGCATTTCTACGAAGGAGAGCCCTGCATCGCTGCAGAATTTATGGCGTGTATGCTCCATATAATGAAGATAGTTGGCATTGTTGACTATCTGCTCGCAGTCGA
>CAYNPB010000084.1:0-11031 GCA_964399005.1 uncultured Sangeribacter sp. | reverse complement strand
TAAAATAGAGGCTTTTTCAAATCTGTCAAGTATTTTTAAATGAAAGAGCCGTGGCAAAGCTGCCAAGATTGAGGTATGAAAATTAAATAATGTTTGGCAAATTGAAAAATAAATTGTAACTTTGCCAATGCAACGCATTCTTCGGAAATCTCTGGATGAGACCAAGAGGAGCAGTGTTGCAGGGATATTTATCATATCCCATTACATATTGTGAAAGCGTTTATCCACGCTGATTCTTGACAACCTGAGATGTCTCGCAAACTTTCATAATAAAGTCAAGGATTGAGCAGCGGTAGACGCCCATATGGATATGCTCCATACGTCATCTGCATTGCCCTCCGTAAGGAGGGCGTGCATGATGCTTTCGATGCATATACAAGCGTGGGCTTCTACGTTGCCGTCCGACTTTATTAGGGCAATGCGAGAAGCCTCAGGTTGTAGGACGGTAACAGATACAGATTCCTACGCTTTTTTTTGTATCCGCTCGAATCTTGGGAGATCTATAGAGCAGCTATTAAATTAATGTATGTGGACATTCATAATTATTGTCGTTGTACTAATTATTGGCAAATTTCTATTTGATACTGCTAAACAATCTTCCTCGATAAAAGATCAAGGAGGAATTCGCCAAAAGTATTCTATCCTTATTAATAATTTCTTACAGGGGCATGAGCGGAGCCGTATACTGCAAAGCTCCAACACTTTTGTTGCTGTTGGAGTGCAAGGAGCACCTGGCTCCCAAATTTTTTACGTATTTCCTACATATGGAAAAGTAACCATAAGAATGGAAATGAAAAATAATCCTCTTTGGGGAAATATGAAAATGGAATGGGTTTTTCCTGAGAATATGGATCAAAATCTTATGATTGAAAAAATCAATATAGACATCGCAACTAAATTCACGTCTCTGCCCACATATTGATAGTTGTAATTGGCTTCATAATAAGATATTTTCAGCTGAAAGTGCTATTACTCGGATGGAATACTAAATATATTAAAACCTAACAATATGAAAGTCTTTGGTATTATATTACTTGTATTTTCTGCTCTTAACTTTATTGTTGCTTTGGTGGCGTCAGCTAATGGGACGACGGATGCTGCTGGACAAAAATTTAGTGCTGCAGTTCTCCTAATGATCGTTGGGGGTATTCTGTATTATATAGGTGCCAAAAGAAATGGACAGAAAAATAATATTAAATCTCAGAAGTCCAATGATATACAATCTTTGTACGAAAAGGATAGCCACAATACTATAAGCAAGCAACGTCAGGAACAAAATCAAAAACAGAAAGAGCTGGCGCATCAGGGCAATTCGACAAATTTTAAACTGTTGAATTTTTATCTAAAATGTTCTTATTGTGAAGAACAAGAGGCAGAATTAAAAAGATATCCACTCGCTCTTCCAATTGAACAAATAGATGCTGAAAACGATGATGAGATTGTCCAAAAATATAAAGTCAATCGATTACCCCAAATTATCCTTGTTGATAATAATGGGCGTGAATTCCATAGATGGGTAGGTGTTACATCGGCATCCGAGATTAATGATTATATAACCAAACACAAATCAATCATAAAAGGATATCTTAAACATGATTTAGAGTCGTCTTCAAATAACGTTCCGAAAGAAGATGAAAGAGAGTATCCTCAGCCATTGAAAGAAAACTTGACCGCCTCTGACATGGCTATACTTCATTCAAAGTATATGGATGAATGCCTATCTATAATGGCAGATGGAGGGACAAAAGACGAATCAAAGATAAAATTCGAACTCTTGCTTGGGAAAAGGAAGAAAACAGAGGATATGATTCGCATTGAGGAACAGGTACGGTCATTATATCGTAAAATCTATGATGAAGCCTTATCTGAATTCCGTGACGAAGAAGCCGACAATCTGATGACAAAGCTTGCAGCAACAACAAAACTTATGGAAGTGTATGGTTATTTTAATAACGAAGACGGGGAAGGTCAAAAGACAAAACAATTGTTAATTGAAATAGCTAATAAATATGGGATAAGCGTAAACATTATTGAGCAAGAAGAACATGCTCGTGCTCTTTCAAGATTCGACCGCAGCAAGAAGTAGTCAGCTGGCGTCTAATCCTCAATCTAAGGCTTTTATATCAATACTTAAATATGTTATTACAGGCACCTCAAATATTATTGAGGAATGATGAACCTCATAAAGCTATCAATTAATATATTAAACTATGATAATTTTAAAGTTTGTAAAATCTTTATTTGGATTTTTTCTCTTAAGCTTGATTCTTATATCATGCTCCAAAACTGTAGATTCGAATGAAATTGAAGTCTTTCATTATAATTATGTTCCTATCATAGAACAGTCTCCAAATTTGAAAGGAGAGTTGCCTAAAGATTTAGAGTATGGAAAAGTCATACCACCAACGTTGCCTGATTCAATGAAGATTGAAAGAAATATGTTAAGTCAAATGGCTTCGTATAATAGTGCTATGCTTCATGGAGATGTAAATACGTGTGGAAAGTATCTATATCCGGATGCTTTTGATTATTGCAGGAAATTTTACCCTGACTTTCCCGATGAGGAAGTGATGAGGGAATTCTTCAAGGATTTATCTGAGGAAATGATAAATGCAATAAATACTTATGCGAAGAATGGTATTGATTTCCAAATTGTGGTATATAATTTAGAAAGGAAGATTAAATTTAAGGATGATTTAATAATAGTTTTTAATGTCACTTCTAATATTTGCTCAGAAAATCTATTTACACACTCAATTAACTTAGATAAGACAATTGGAATTTCACAAAATGGAGGCACTAATTTTTGGTTTATGAACAACCACGAAGATTTGCCGACCATATTAGGGATTCGATATCCTCAATCCGTTGTAAATGCAGTCATGGATTATTAAATAAGCAAAATTTTTAAATATGGGAGCATTAGATTTAAACAAAGTCGCTATAACTATGGGTAAAATGTTGAAAATTTTACCTTTATTAGAAGGAAAAGGAACTAATTTCTTTTCTATAGATAGCAATAAAGAGGAATATTTTTCTCTTGCATATATGGCTCGTATAGGTATTTTGGATAGGATTGAGGAAAATTCCTATATGAGAAATGGTAATCTTCCCATTACTATTCCTTTAGGTATTTTTAAATCTAGAAAGGAAACTCTAAATTCTGCCATCAACATAACAATCGGAAGACTTTTAGAATTGTCAGAAGAACATAATAAGGTTCATTTTATAGTGAACGATATCCTAAAGAGAGGAAGATCTTTTTATGAATTTGAATCTATGTTATCTCCAGATATTCTTTCTACATTGAAGTTCTAAATTTTTAACAAAATAATTTTGTATTGGAGAGTTTTCTGAAATTATAATTATCTAAGTACAATATTATCCGTAAATTAAATTATGAAATATACTTCGTTTCAAATTAGGCAAATGTCATGGCATGAGTGGAATAACGCCATGGCCATGGAGTTAAATGCAAACGGCTATAGAGCGCGCGGATTTAATCCGGACACAAGACGTTGGGAGAATAACAGGGATTTGTACAAGGCAAATCCTTCTGATCCTAAAGTGTTTATTCTTGGGACCGTTGAAGGTGCTGAGGAGTATGATTGTTTGAAAAGAGCGGGCTTGCTGAATAACGGAAGATGTCCAATGTGTGGGGAGCCTATTTATGGGAGTCCTGGTCGATTTACTTCTGGATTCGATAGTAATGCTCATTTCCAAATTTGCCAAAATTGTTGCAATAAAGGTAAGCGTTCATCGCTTAATCCCGCAAATAGAACAGGATGTGTTATGTCGCTTTTTCTTCTGCCTTGGCATTTACTCAAGATACTCTTTGGTTAGGTACTATTGTATCTTGAGGAGTGGACTTTTATATTTCTAATTCATTAGTGTGCCTTTTTATGGCGCACTAGTAAGGGGGTCCACTTAGAATTACTTAGGAGATAATTCATAGGTCAATAGCTTATTGAGTTTGATAGATAAGTGGTGCTATTCGTCAGGCTTGCCATCGGACCAGACCCAACCCTCTTCTGGTGAGAATTTTGCATATTCATTGTCAAGTATAAAATAAAACAATGTATGGGTGATGTCGGATTGGTCTTCCTTACGTGCAATCTTTATTGTCATTGTTTCTTTTGGTCTATAATCTTTAATTGCATATCCTCCTGAATTCGCGATGACTATAAGTTGATTGTTAACCATAGTATATCCGAATGGGTATTCGCGAGCTTCAAAGATATCGCTATTAGATCTTCTAATTCTAATCATCATTCCGTCTTTGTATTCATGCATGGATAGGGTATAGTAGGCTCGTTGTTTGCCAAAACTGACAGTATCAGTGGCATTTTCTAAAACTCTGCATAAAGTGGAGTCATTAGAAATATCCATTCTTCGTATGGTGGTTATAGAGTCTTTTTTGTCATTACCTGTAAAGGCATATGAGGTCTGAGGCAGAATAAACGCAAGAATTATAAGGGAAATTGTTGTGAAGAAGGTTTTCATCTATATATTTCTTTCTTTTTTTATATGCCCTTTTAGGGCGTGTAAGTCTAAATTTGTTTTCATTTGTGACAATAGAGGCATCCAAAGGCTTATTCCATATCCATCCAATACCCCACATTAGCTTTCCATAATCATTGTTGTTAATCACATAGAACCATTCCATTGGATCATATTTATAAGGAGGTAAGTCTGGTGGATCCAAGGGGAATCGTTTGGTAATATCAGGATGCAATTCAAGATGATATTCGCTGCGATTTGTAATAATCACAGGTATAGAGCCTTTCATGGTATATCCAGTATATGAAGTAGAATTGCTGAGCCTTTTCTTCGTGTGAGCGGTTAGATGACAATCTATAAAGCCATTGTCTTCCTTCAAATACAATGAAAAATAATTCACCTTTTCTTTTGGCGAGTAATAAGTACGGGAGTTCTCGTAAATAACTTCAGAAAGAATTGGCATCAGGATGGAGTCCCTGCTTATATCTATATATTTTAAGGCGATACTATCTTCTGTCTCATTCGATGGCCAATGGAATCCTGGCATTAATCCAAGTATTAATGTAAAGATCGCGTTGAGAATGGAATAAGTCATTTGATTGTAATTCTTAATTGTGAAGTATAATGATCCTTGCCGTATCTATGGGGAGTATAGATGCTTTTATTATGGATGTAGGAGGAGGTTAGGTGAAGGAGGTGCCGTAGCGTTCGCGGATGTCGTTGACTATGTTGCGGATGCGCTGTTCGGCTTCTATGGGGCAGATAAGCAGGGCTGAGTCGGTGTCGGCCACGATATAATCTTTTAGTCCGGCTACTACCACTACCTTTTCTCCTTCGGCAGCTACGATACAATCCTTGCAGTCGTAAAGAATAGAACGGCAATTTTGAGTGACATTCCCATCTTTGTTTTTGGGAGAAAGATTGTGGAGGGCATTCCAGGTGCTTAGGTCGCTCCACCCTAAGTCGGCTTCTAAGACGAATGCGTTCTGGGCTCGGTCCATAATCGCGTACTCCACCGGAAGAGAAGAGGTCTTGGGATAAATGTCGGCAATAAACTCACTCTCAGCTGCTCCACGATAATTGTCGGCTTCTACGTCGAAACGTGACGCCATATCAGGCACATAACGGTTGAATGTATCGACGACTGTCTTCGCCTTCCCCATGTAGATACCTGCATCCCACAAGAACTCTCCCGACTTTACGAATATTTCAGCCATTTCCTTACCTGGTTTTTCGGCTATCGTCTTTATATGGGAGATGACAGTGCTAGAGTCGAACGGCTCTCCTTTCTGGATGTAGGAATAAGCCGTATTAGGCGACTTGGCAGGCACTCCAAGAGCCAACAAACGGTCTCCTTTCTCTACAAACTCAAATCCTTCCCGTAGCCCATCCTGAAAGGCTGTCTCTTTGAGGATTACATGATCGGCAGGCAGAGTGACGAAGGATGCCTCCGGATTGCGGGCTGCTATGTGATGGGCGGCCCAAAGCACGGCAGGGGCTGTGTCGCGGCGTGCCGGCTCGAGGAGAATATGCTCGGCTGAAATTCCTGGAAGTTGCTCCCTCACAGTGTCGGCATATTGCTCATTGGTAATAAGAATCATGTTTTCCTCCGGCACAAGACGGCGCACACGGTCTACCGTCATCTGCAGCAGAGTCTGCCCAGTGCCGAAGAAATCTATGAATTGCTTCGGCCTTGATTCACGGCTGAAGGGCCAGAACCGAGTTCCAGCCCCTCCGCACATTATGACGCAATATCGTTGTGACACTTCGTTTTAAGGGTTAAGAGTCAAGGGTCAAGAGTCAAGGGTCAAGAGTCAGATGGTATCTTCGCGGAATTGGTGCTTCACGCCTTCCACTACGTTGATGATCTGGTCGCCCATCTTCTCGAGTTCGCCTATGAGATCCATGAAGAAGATACCATCCTGGAAGTCGTACTGATGGTCGTTGATGTTGGCGATGTTGGTGTCGCGGAGCTGGTTGCGATAGTTGTTGATCTCCCGCTCAAGATTATATGCCTTGATAATCTTTGATTCGTCGGGAGTCTCCATTTCTTTAAGAATCTGGAGCATATTGCCCATTGCATTGTCGACGAGTTCGAACATGTGGTCGACTTCCTTTTCAATATTATCAGGGAACTTCACATTGTTCTGAAGTTTACGTTGCGTAGTCTTTGCAACGTTGAAACAGCAGTCGGCAATTGATTCTATCTCGCTGATTATACGGAGCATGCCTGCTATGCGCATCTTACCATTCGGGGATAGGCGGCCTTCTGAAACCTTGTTGAGATAATTGCCAATCTCAATCTCCATCTTATCGGAGATGTCCTCATATTTTTCAAGACGGGAATATACTTCTGAGTATTTCGAATCGTCGGCTTTAAGATGGACTATTTCTTTGTCCATTTCAAGCATTCGTCCTACACGGATGCCATACATCTCGATTTCCTTCTGGGCTTGAGTGATGTTAAGCTCTGAAGCCTGAAGGAGACCATGGTTGATGTACTTGAGGGAGAATTCTTCTTCTTCGTCTTTGTGCTTGGCCGGCATAATCCAGCATACGATCTGGACGTATTGCTTTGTAAACCAAATCATGACAAGAAGGTTGCAAGCATTGAAGACAGTGGGGAACATTGCCAGGCCAAATGCGACAGCTGCCTGAGCCTTAGATGTCAGGCCTCCTGCAGGGTCGAGCAGCGTAGAGTTTGACATTTTTGCATCCATGGCAGCGTCAATGTCGAGAGGATTGATGCCACAACACCAATATGAAATGTCGGCCACGAGATTCATGAAGGGATGAAAAATGCAGAGCACTATTATAGAGCCGAGCACATTGAAGAGCACGTGACCCATAGCCGTGCGCCGTGCGGCAAGATTACCGCTGAGGGCTGCCAAAATCGGAGTGATGGTGGTACCGATATTGCCACCGAGGATAATGGCGCATCCAAGAGTGAAGGAAATCCAGCCCTGCGAACACATGATAAGGGTGATGGCGAAGGTGGCTGCAGAGCTCTGCACTACCATGGTCAGTATAATGCCGACTAAGAAGAATACGAGTACGGATCCGTAGCCGGGAGAGGTGTATTTGGAGAGGAACTGCAGCATTTCGGGATTGCTCTTCAAGTCAGGTACATACTGGCTTATGAGGTCGAGACCCATGAAGAGGAATACGAATCCGATAATGAATTCTCCGAGCGACTTATATGTGCTTTTCTTCATGAAAAGCATCGGCACGCCGATAGCGAGGAGCAGGATGCTATAGTCGGATATGTTGACTTCAAAAGAGAAAGCGGAGATGATCCAGGTGGTGACCGTGGTGCCGACATTTGCGCCGAATATCACTGCCATAGACTGGGCAAGCGTCATGAGACCGGCGTTGACGAAGCTGACGACCATAACTGTGGAGGCACTTGAGCTCTGAATCAATGCTGTGATGATGATGCCGGTTAGGACTCCCATTACCCGGTTTTTGGTCATGATACCGAGAATGTTTCTGAGACGGTCGCCTGCCACTTTCTGCAAGCCTTCGCTCATCACCTTCATACCATAGAGGAATAGGCAGACGGCGCCAAGGAGCGAGATAAAATCGATAATAGTGTAGTTCATATCCGAAGGGTATGTGTAGATTTTTATTCGCTTGCAAAGTTAATAAAAAATTAGCGAACTCCCACGATTTCCTCCAAAAAACTACAATAGATAGTGGATTTAGGTTTTATTTGTAGTCCGGCTCGTTGGCATAGATTGCGGCGTCATACTTCGGGCGCTTTGCAGGATCATAAGCGAATTTAACAGAAGCGCCATACTGGGCTTTCAAGATGGATTCGCGGTTGAGGAGAAAATGTTCATGCTCCGCGAGTGCTTTCTTGCGGTCCTTGCGGTCGTAATCGTCTGGAGAGTACATGGGTGTGATTATGCGGTCGGTCTGCTCTACGCCGTTAGCCACGTATGAGTTGCCGTTGTCGGCTTCTGCCATAAGGATAAGGCCGGGAAGTCCATGCAGTTTCCATGGGCCGAATGGAACGGGGATGTCCGTAGCAAACCACGCTGTCCAGTGGCGACCATGATAGTCTGTCTCAGCCTTCAGGCATTCATAGCCCAATACGTTTTTGACAGAGTCACCTATCTGCCATTCCATTTCGGAGAGGGGCTCATCATAATATCCTTGTTCTTCGCCAAATTTTGAGTAGTAGCGGAGATTTCCGGTTGAGGGGCGTGTGAATACGTAGGTGTGGATTTTCTTTACGGGACCCTTTCTGAGGTCGAGGCTTACTCCACCTTCCGGGTTCTGAGTCATGCAGGCGGCCATAATTATCTGCTGCCATTGTTTTTTACCTTCCGGTGTGGATTTAAGAGAGTCGGTCCATAGGCTTATGTCATTGAAATATTTTGCCTCCTGTGAGTTGGCAAGCAGCGACATGCGGCGGTTGCGCAGAGTGTCCATCTCCCAGTCTTTGTAGGTTTCGTCATAACTTACTATGATGTCGGCCTTATTTTGAGCTGAGGCGACAATCGCAGCCAAGCACATTATGATAAATGCTATCGTCTTGTTCATATCTGTTTTAATTTTAGGGTGTTGTTGTTTGAGGGATAGTCCGGTTAAATAAATATCAATTGCTGAAAGGCTCAACTCCTGCTTTTGTGTCGATTTCAATCACTCCATTAGGATATTCGGGAATGTTTTTTCTGACGGTTATGTGGTCGATTGCATTTGTATTTAAATTGCTCATCGATTCATAGGAGATAGGGATGCCATCCAAGAATACTTGTGGCCGATTGTCAGGCTCTTTGTCAAGGCTTTCAGTCGGCCGGTGGAACAAGTTGGCGACACTGACGGCAGAAAAATTAGCACTTATTGAGGAGATTATTGGAGTCTTGGGGAGTGCATAAGAAATAGATATGCCCAGGATTAGAATAGTTGTGAGAGCTGCACCTTTTTTCCAACCGGCCGGGCGGCTATTGATCATTTCTAATCTTCCTTTCAGTTCATTATGCTTGAATCCGTTGACAAAACTATAGTGAGTTTCTCCGATAGCTTTGTTCAAAAGTAGATACTGGTATTCCTTAGGGTCGAATCCTGCCTGGAGGACGTCATCATCGGCCTGATATTCATGCACCCTTTGCATCTCCTTGACCAACAGCCAAGCCATCGGATTCCACCATTGCAGTATCAGTACTAATCTTCCTAAAAATAAATCGATGAAATGCCAGTGCACTACATGACTGTTTTCATGAGTGATGATCATTTCGGACCATTCGCGGAAGTCTTGTTCAGAAAGATATATGCTTCCGAGGAAACAGAATGTGGATGTCGGCGACTCCGAAATTATCTTCAGCTTGTGGCCATGATGATAGGTGGTAGTAGTGCGCAACATCAAAATACGAAGTAGGGCAAATATGAATGCGACAGAGGCTATGGCCATTCCTGTCACTATGATAATAGCTATAGCATTATAGATTGGGGAGGCGGGATTGTCCGCGATAGGAGAGAGGGATAGATGCGAGATTGCGTCCCCTGTCCTTCCGGAGGCCATATTGCTAAGGCTATAGTCATTGATAATGGGAAGGGATAGTGATAATATTAGGATGCACAAAATGGAGGCTCGACGCAGGGCCGGGGCTTTGAGTCGGCTGAGCGTAAGCATATAGACGGCCCATAGGAGGGAAAGAAGCATCGCGCTCATGATGGAGAAAGCTGCAAGAGATCCCATGGCGTTCAATTCTTTTTATTCTCAATGATGTTGATGCACTCCCTGATTTCTTCGTCGGAAAGTTGCTGGTCCTCAACAAGGGCTGACACAAGGCTTTTGAAACTATTGTCGAAATAGTTTCTCAGCATATTCATCAGGCTTGACTTTTTGTAGGATTCTTTTTCGAGGATGGCATGGTAGCGGTATGTGCCTCCTTGCTTTTCATGGCCGACGAAGCCTTTCTTCTCCAAAACTCTGATTACGGTGGAAATGGTATTGATATGCGGTTTTGGATCGGGGAGGTATTCCAGCACCTCTTTCACTAATAAGGGCCCGTGTTCCCAAAGAATTCTCATTGCTTCTTCTTCTTTTACAGTCAGGCGCGGTTTCCGATCGTTAGTTTTGTCCATTGTGTATTTATATTAGTTGAAAAAATCTTCAGAATCTCCATTGTAAGATACTTCTGCAAAGTTATAACTATTTTTGCAGTTGACAAAATATTTCAACGATTTTTATAGTTAAAATTGCAAATTTTTCTAAAAGTGAGATTGGAGGAGGGTATTAAGTGGAGTAGGAGGACATGAAAAATAACAAAATTGGAAAAAATACGAAGAATTTAATAAAAAAACGCGGAAAAATTTGGTGGATTAAAAAAAAGATTGTAATTTTGCACTCGCAATCGGGAAACAAAGCCGATTAGCGACCAACAAGAATGACTCCGTGGCTCAGTTGGTAGAGCAAATGACTCTTAATCATTGGGTCGTGGGTTCGAGCCCCACCGGGGTCACTTACTAAAGCGGTAAAACGCAGAAGAACGCTGAAATCACTTGATTTTCAGCGTTCTTTCT